>CAIJIZ010000603.1 GCA_903820735.1 uncultured Pirellula sp. | reverse complement strand
ATGGGGTTTCCGATCTCAAGCCTGGAATGGTGCTTCCGGACGGAGCGATTGTTGTATCGGTGGGGCCGAGCGTACCTGTGGAGTCAAGTAAAGCTCAGGTCACCGGTGTCTTGCCTCTCTAGGAATTGGATCTGCCGTTGGATAGGTTAACATAACCTGATTCCTGGAGATTTCGATGACCAAATCACGTAGAAAATTCACTGCCGAGCAGAAGGCCGCGATCGTTCGAAGGCACCTCAAAGGCAAAGAGTCCATTTCCTCCATTGCAGAGGAACTCACAATCCAGCCAACGCAGATCCATCAATGGGTTGCTACGGCACTCGATCAAGTCGAACGTGCTTTCGAAAAAACTGCCAAGTCCGAGAAGGCATCCAAGTTGGCCGAGGCCAAGATCAACCAGCTCAAAGAGCAACGAATCAAGAAGCTTGAAGAGAAGTTGATTCACAAGAACGAAGTGATCGCTGAACTGATGGAGGAGAACGTCAAGGCAAAAAAAGCCAATGGGGACCTCTAGAAGGCGTTTGGGTCCCCCACGACATCCGAGACAAGATTGTCGACTACATGAAGTACTGGACCGAGCGATCGGACATTCCATGCAAAGTGTTACTCAAGTGGGCCAAGCTCCCAAACAGCAAGTACCACACATGGCTCAAACGCTATGGAAAGGCCAACGAACACAACGGCAAGATCCCTCGCGATTGGTGGCTCGAAGATTGGGAGAAGAAGGCCATACTAGACTTCCATGACAAGCACCCGTTGGAAGGCTATCGACGATTGACATTCATGATGCTTGACGACGACATCGTCGCAGTCAGCCCAAGTACAACCTATCGAGTTCTTAAGAGCGCCGGTCGTTTGGATCGTAAGATCGTTACTCCCAGCAAGAAAGGCACAGGCTTCATTCAACCAATGAAAACCCACCAAGAATGGCATGTGGACGTCAGCTACATCAACGTTGGCGGCACGTTCTACTTCTTGATCTCAGTGCTCGATGGATTTAGTCGATACATAGTTCATCAAGAGCTTCGCGAGACGATGAAAGAACAAGACGTCGAGTTGGTGATTGCAAGGGGAACTGAAAAGCACCCTGGCGTGAAGCCTAGAATCATCAGCGACAATGGCCCGCAATTCATCGCAAAGGACTTCAAAGAATTCGTTCGCGAGTATGGCCTGACGCATGTGCGAACGAGTCCGTACTATCCGCAAAGCAATGGCAAGCTTGAACGCTGGCACGGATCCCTCAAGAGCGAGTGCATTCGTCCCGGTTGCCCAGCAACAAAGGAAGAAGCAGAGAAACGAATTGCAAACTACGTACACTATTACAACACGGTACGTTTGCACAGCGCGATCGGTTACATCACACCCGCCGACTGCCTCGCAGGCCTAAGCGAAGATATTTGCAATGAACGCGATCGAAAGCTTGAAGCAGCACGACAGTTGCGACAAGAAAAGCGAATTGCAGCAAAACAAGTTGCATAGCAAATGCTAAGCGATTACAACGAATGCAGCTTCACGAAGGATAGGGCTCTGCAGAGGTGCAACCTGAGCGTCGTGAAGCCCGAAGTCGGAATGCCGAGCGGACCTTTACCGAGGACCGCTCCATTCCATTCCGACTTTGGCAATAAGCGTTAAACCTTCGCCGCACGATGCGGCGAAATTCCCAAGCTGGATGCTTTCACACTGCGTTAACCAAACCGAAGACGATTCCACTTACCGGTGAACCAAGACAGGGTTATACCCCTCTTACCTACAGCGCAAACTACAGCGCGCAGGGTGCTTTTGGGGGTAAAAAGGTGCTAAATCGTGCTGTAAAAACAGCTCGCGGGGGTGCTAGCACTGCCTACGAAAAAAACCCAGATCCTTTGGAAGACCCCGGGGTTTTCGTGGAAAAATCAAGAGTGAGAGCGGAGGGACTCGAACCCTCGACCCACGGATTCAAAGGTGTCCGAAACTCCAAGCAAACACTACAGGATGACGGCATGCTACAGCAGTTGCGCAGCACCAGGTTTTGACGACCAAAACAGGAATATTCTTGGCCGCTGCGACGTTTACCCGTCTCTACTTTCCGCTCTCTAAAATCTACTTTCTAGCCGCGCAGCGGCTCGCCGAGTTCTCGGACACAAAAGTGCTGAATGTTGTGACGCGGAGCAGCGCGAAACTTCAGATCGAGAACGAGACGGGCGCAACGAGCAACTAGGGAATTGTGAACGTTACTAGATCTGCCCGTACATGGTCGGTCCTCCGAACAAGATGCGATCCGCTTTCCAACGCAATCACGCCTCCTGATTCATGAAGCACTGCATCGATAACATTGAATCGTTCTAGAGACTCTTTCTTAAGAGGCAAAAACAGATCCCCCATGTCCCCTCGACCATTCCAAAAGGAGGGATACCTCACTACCCGGGGACTGCCTATGTTATCCATGGATGCAAAGACAAATTGAGAAGGATCCTTCCAACCTGCAACTTGATTGAGTCGAGCTATTTTCCAGCTGATAGTTCCGTTGGCTCTGAAAAATTCATCGCGACTGACGCTCTCTTCCTCACCCTGAAAAGTCATGCGATTGGGATCCCTGGAGAATTGGCTTAGGATCTGTTCGATGTACAGGCGGATGTCGCCGTTTTGAGTACCACGCAAGCGAAAGCGCCGATTTCCTCCTAAAGCATGACCGTTGTGAACATCTGCGTGTACCCATCCAAACTCCCGTGCGTCGAACATTAGCATATTTTCGACATGACTTAACTTCAACGACTGAATATCTACCAGTCCTCGTTGAACCAAAATTGTGTTGCCATCGCCCTTGGCGAAAAAATAGATTGTTGGCCCATCGTCGTATTCAATACCTAGTACTTTGCCGGGGACTTTTACGACTCCAAGCCGTTCACCATTGCGGCGAAGCACCTCGACCGTTGACCGAAAGTCAGATATTCGCATTGAATTGATCGCAATTGCGAACCAGTCGACGTTCGGCAGGTAGTAGGCTTGACTATGGGCTCCCTCCGTTATGTTGGTTAGTCTCCAAGCAACGTTACCGGCTTGAAGCTGATCCAGATCGCTGTAGTACTCCAGGTCACCTAGCCTAGCCCCATTTTTGGTTTTCTCTGTTCGAAGTATCGAGTAGACACCTCCGAGCTGCGAGTCGGTCACCAGAGCGCAACACCGAGCATCCACACGGATAGGCGACTCTCCCAAGTCATCCACATCGACAATTGCACCTTCACCTTGCCGTTTCAGAACCACAGCCTTAGAACCATCGTAGCTCAGCGAGATGGACCCATTTACGAAGACCGGAGGATCGATAATCTGAATCGGCCGAAGGACAATCGTAGCGTTGGATTGTGCGTGCACTTCAAGGCAAAACGTACTCGCTGATAGCGTTACGAGCACGCAACATAGACCGGAGTAGGACGTAAACATCATCTGT
>CAIJIZ010000602.1 GCA_903820735.1 uncultured Pirellula sp. | reverse complement strand
TTCTTAGCGCACTCGTCGCAAACGCCTTGGATGATAAATCGGTGGTCGCGAACTCGAAACCGGTGGGTTCGAGCGACTTCATCGCGGATTTTGACGATCTCTTCGCAGGTGAACTCGATCAATTTCCGGCACTTGGAACAGTACAAATGGTCGTGTTCGGGATATCCATAGTTGAGTTCATACATGCTTCGGCCGTCGAGTTCGAAGCGGTGAAGCAACCCGGCGTCGACGAACTCACGAAGGGTGCGATAGACGGTGGGGCGGGACACGTAATTCGGGCTACCCTTGGAGGGAAGTTGATCGATCAGTTGATCGGCATCGAAGTGCTCATGCCGATTGAAGACTTGTTCGAGCAAATACTTTTTCTGGTTGGTATTCCGAAGCCCTCGCGACTGAAGGAACTCTTCATAGCGAGCCAAAGGGGTCATGGAGACAGAGACCGAAGCCAGCGGTTCGGTTTTTGCCAGTGGTTCGGTTATTGCCAGTGGTTCGGTTATTGCCAGTGGTTCGGTTATTGGAGATGGCGAGTCAGGCATGGCGAGGGTTGGATTTGAAAAAGCAACGTCAAGAGTGGCGCAGCCACGCGATAGGGTTTGGGGTGTTGGAAAATCGAATGCGATATCTCCAGAGGCCCTGTCATACTATATCCTGCCGGCAATTATTCCGGCGGGGAGTAAACGATTTGCAGTGAACAAATCCAATGAGATGTGTGATTTCTGAGCGAGGGGGTTCCAGTATGAGTCAGGAGTTACTAGGGTTTTACGAATCCTTTTTATCAAGGATCATTGTGGAAAAGATGGTTCTCGGCAAAACTCGTTCTTGCAAATGGGATGGCGTTCGCCGCAAGCCTTGGCTATCGAAGATTTCAAAGCATCCATTTTGTCGACATGGAGTGAGAGCGTGAGTGATGTCGTATGGTTTGAGCTCCAAATTGCGATTCAACGTTTGCTGGTACCTGGGGTACTGGCATGGATCGGTGCATGGTTGCTTGTGCGCCGTCAGGATTCGCCGGCACCCTCGCGCGGGTTAACCGGGATTGGAGTGATTGGAGCACTTGTGATTTGCTCTGCCTTCATCGTGTCCGACTTTATGCAACGGGGGATTTTGCTAACACCGAAGGAATGGTTTGGATGGGAGGCTCGCGAACCGTGGATGTTGATGGTTTGGTTGGTGCCGGCAGTCATCATGTCCTTAGCCCTCGAACACTTCTTTTTGGGATCTTCGGAAGGCTTTCAGGGATGGAGGGTTCCTTGTTTGTTGACGTTTTGGATCGGGGCTAGTTACTTGCTTTTTCCGATGGGGGAGGGGTATCAGGACAAACTTCCCACGGTGGGGCGATTGGCTGTATCGAGCGCTGTTGCCGCAGTATGGAATGCGTATGCGATGGATGGGATTGCGAATGGACCAGGAGGGCGATGGTATCCCTTGGTTTTGCTCGCGCAATTTGGTTGTATCGTTGCGATGGTATTACCGTCGTATGCGTCGTTGAGTGAGTGGGTGCTGGTGGGGGTTGGTGTTTCTAGTGGAGTCAGTGTGGTCCAGTTATTCCGACCTACTCGCTCTTCTGAAGTGCCATTTTCGTGGCCTCTAGCGCCTGTCATCTTGGGGCTGAGTTGGATGGGGGTTGCATGCTTGGTAGTTTCAACGTTCTACGTGAGTGAGGCGTTGCCGAGTCGATGGTTTTGGCTTGTCCTATTTTTGCCGTCGATGGTGGGGATTGTCGATTTATGCGCTCGACGTTTGAACCCATGGTTACGAGCTACCGTGGCTGCAGGTATTTGTTGTGCAATGCTGATTCCATTAATTTATTTTTTGGTAACT
>CAIJIZ010000601.1 GCA_903820735.1 uncultured Pirellula sp. | reverse complement strand
ACTTCGCTCCCCGTCATTACAAACGTACAAGCCGGATCGTGATTGATCGCATTGGTATGCACCGTCTTGATCACCGCCAACTCATCGACCACCTCAGCCGTATGCGGCAACAATTCACTTACCCACCTGCCCGACTCCCCATGCTGCTTGAAAGCAAACTTGCTCGGCGCAACAGGCAACCTCGCTTGACCACTAGTCATCGTCGTAATCCGCTGCCCTTTGCGAATCGAATCCGGCAAGTCCTTGTCGAACTGTTCAGCAAGCGCCGGTTTGTAATCCCATAAATCTATCTGAGAAGGGCCTCCATTCATGTGCAAATAGATGATCGATTTTGCCGTCGGTGCAAAATGAGGCAAACCTTCCAATGGGGGATGTACGATTCCTTGAGGAACACTTCCTTGAGGCCCCCCAGCGGCTCTCACCCTACCTAACCCAGGACTCCCCAAACCTCCCTGAATTGCAGCCAACGCGATCGGACCAAGCTGCAGTCCCGTACGGCCAAAAAATGCTCGGCGATCAACTCTCATCGTTTGTTGCTGTGTCATGATTTATTGCTTTGTTTTCTTCGTTGCCCTAATTGCTCTGCTTGCCCCAGTTGCGTTATTTGCAGGTTGAGTCAAATACCAGTAACGCTAGTTGCCAGTAACACTAGTTGCGAGTGACGGTCTCATCTAAGTTCAATACCAGATTGCACAGAAGGGTCCAAGCAGCGATCTGCTCAGCAGATACACTCGCTCCCAACTCGGTATCGATCCAACGCTCTCCAGACCTCGCAAGACGCTTGGCATCCTCCGGATTGGCTTGCATGCGTTCTAGCGACTTATCGTATAACCGCGCCAACTGCTGTTGCTCATAAGCATCCGGAGCGCGGGCCAGAACCCACTGAAATAGCCTTTCAATGCGCGAATTCTCGTCCTGCGGAGATGCCTTCAACACCCGTTCAGCCAAACACCTTGCGGCTTCGATATGCTGAATGTCATTCATCAACTGCAAAGCTTGCAACGGCGTGTTGCTCCGCTCCCGCTTTGTACATGTCGTCTCGCGATTCGGTGCATCGAAATTCGACATAAATGGTGGTGGTGCCGTCCGCTTGAAATACGCATAAAGACTTCGGCGATAAAGCTCCTGACCATGCTGCTGTATGTAATAACGCGTATTCGAATCCCCATACCCTACCGGTTCCCAAATCTTCGGTGGTTGATACCCTCGAAATCCTGCGCCGCCAATCCTGCGATCCAATATGCCACTAACCGCTAACGCATTGTCGCGTATCTGCTCAGCATCAAGCCGGATGCGAGGCCCCCGGGCTAAATATCGATTCTCTGGATCCTTCGAATAAGCTTCTTCATCCCCTACCCCTCCCCGTTGAAATGCGTCGGTCAATACCATCTCCTTGAGCAACGCTTTCACGTTCCATCCACTCTTCACAAAATGATGCGCTAAATCATCGAGCAACTGCGGATGGCTTGGGGGTGCTCCTTGGGTTCCAAAATCATCCGACGTCTTGACTAACCCCACGCCAAAGACCTGCTGCCAAAACCGATTCACCGTCACTCGAGCCGTCAAAGGCTGCTTGTCAGACACGAGCCACTTCGCAAGATCGAGTCGCGTTAACCTCTGCGCTCCCTGCGAATCATGCTTCGAATCACCACTGGGCGAACCACTGGCCGACTGAATCGGGGGCAACGCGGAAAGTCCTCCTGGCTCGACCGGCTCCCCTTTGGCGTCATACTGACCGCGCAACATGATGTGCGCTTGACGCGGCTCGCCCGCCTCGCGATAGATCATCGTCCCCGGGATGCGATCATCAAGCTTCTCTCGCTGTGCTTTCAATGCTTGCCAAGCCTCGCGAGCTTGCAAGATCTCCCTCGGAACATCGCTCGCAACCCAAGCCACAAAGTACGCCTTAACTTGACTCTCCAACCGCTTCCCTTCCTCGGAGTCAGGCCCCTTCTGAATCGCTTGCGTTAACTCATTGGCCTCCGCTAGCTCTTTCGTTACGTTGGGTACCGGTTTGTTGCCATGCTGTTTCCACCAAGCACGCCAGTTGGTGCGTAGCGAATCTTGCTCACGAAGCCCACCGCTGATCGATAGACCATCCCAATAACAAATCCCACCAAACAAACCGACTTTGATTTCGTTCACCATGGCGCCGACTTCAAGCTCGGTAACGGGGAACGAAAGAAGCTGCCACTCACCAGGTCGAGGCAATGGACCGGTCACGCGATCCGCATTCGCATCAACCTTTCTGGCACGCTCGGGATCGTCACACCATACCCAACGCTTGGCTCCCTTGTCCGTGCGAACTTCGATGTAAATCGCTTCGGGCGGTTCCTGAAGATCCGTTTGCGCCCAGAGACTGATCCGTGAGTTGTCCAAGATCCATTTGGGGACCAAGCCACCCGATATCGTCTGATCGAACTTGTCTCCAAACTCTGTAACCAACGCCCGAGTCCCCATCGGTGCAGTCACTTCGTCTACACTCCAACGATCCGCATTTCGACTCGTGTTCCGCTGGGTCGCCCCAAGCGGCAGAGCATCGTCAAACCAAACGTGCGTGGCGGACTTCGACGCGACAGCTTGTTCGTCGGGCATCTGCGACCCCCATCGCTTCGATAGATCGTAAAGCTTCGACAACGACGCACCTAATTGAGCCTCTAGCTCTTTGAGCTGTGCGGCCTGTTCCTCCGTAGGCAACTTCAAAAATGGTGCCGTCGTCGAAACATTACCATCCATCGCTGGATCGGCGTTGCTGTAGAAAAACGAATACATCGAATAGAACTCGCGAGCGCTAACCGGATCGTACTTGTGATCGTGACAGACCGCACATCCCCCAGTCAAACCCAAAAATGTCTGGATCGTCGTGCTCGTCCGATCCACGGCATAGCGAAACTGAAACTCGTCGTTGATAGCACCACCCTCAGAAGTCGTGACATTGCAACGATTGAAACCCGTAGCCACCAATTGCGAAGCAGTCGGATTCGCAAGCAAGTCACCGGCGAGCTGCTCGATGGTGAATTGATCGAATGGCATGTTCTGGTTGTAAGCACTCACCACCCAATCGCGATAAGGCCAAATCAATCGGTCGTTGTCCAAATGCAATCCATGCGTATCGCCATAGCGTGCCACATCCAACCAATGCTTGGCCATCTCTTCCCCGTAATGCGTGGAAGCAAGGAGCTTATCGACGTAGGCTTCATACGCTTCCTTCGTCGGTGAATTCGCAAACCGCTCCACATCCTCAATCTCCGGTGGCAATCCCGTCAACGTAAAAGCCACCCGGCGCGCTAATGTCCTTGCATCCGCAGGTGCTTGCAAGACCAACCCTCGCGATGAAGCTTCCTTCGCAATCTCAGCGTCGATCCATTCCCTCGCAGATGTTCGATCGGAAGTCGTCTGCTGATTAGCAGCGGAATCGGTAGCAACCGACTCAGTAGCAGCCGATGGGGAAGGACGAATTGGCTCGAACGCCCAATGGTTCTCGTATTGGGCACCCTGCTCGATCCACTGTTGAATAGTCCGTTTTTCTGCCTCCGTCAACTGACGCGTAGCATTTGGTGGCGGCATGACCAAGTCAGGATCGGTAGAACCGATCCGTTGCCAAGCGGTGCTGGATGCCGGATCGCCGGCAATCCAAGCCGCCCCGGTATCTGGTTTCTCTGTATCTGGTTTCTCTGTATCTCTTTTCTCGGCGGCCGAAGAAGCCTGATCGAGCCGCAGGTCCGCTTGGCGGTGCTGCGCGTCCTGACCATGACATCGAAAACATGCCGCCGCCAGAATGGGTCGAACATCGCGATTGAAACGTACTTCAGAATTCGTCTCCTCGGCTTTCAAACCCTCTGCCATCGGAAAAACAGCTAAAAAAAGAAACAGATAGTTGCTTACAGCTTTCGCGCAACAAGATTGAAATCGGGAGAGACCAAGCATAATCTGGAGCTACGTGAATCGGTGTGTGGATCGAATAGTTTGGAAAACCAAGGGGCGGTAGCCGAAGCTAACCGAACTCTAATTGTACCCGAATGATCCTAAAGTGAGGGCACTTCCTGTACCATAATCCCTTATGGCCGAAAAACGACTCAAACCCACAACGTTCGACTACGCGTTAGCCGCGATCTCCCCCGTCTTGATCATCCTGATGATCGGGTCGCTGGTCTATTTTCTTATCCTTACGCTCTATCGGGGTGAATTCCCTGCCCGGCTGACGTGGCTCTTCGGCCTCTTTACGATGGCCTCTGTCCTCATTACTCGAATCGCTATCGAACAGTCTCGCACGCAATCGTTTGTCTACCTCGCACTCCTGAGCGCCGCGACCCTCTTTGTTGCACCACCTTACTTTGTCCTAGACGGATGGCTGGCACCTTTAAGATTTCCGATCCTCATCGCTCTTCTGTCCCTGATCGTCTTCCTCGCTGACCGCATTACGATGGACACCACAAGCATCGATGATGCATCGGATGCCCACGGACATGGCTTACTGCAGTCGCTCGGGATCTTTCGTCGATCTATAGCTACTTCAAGCACAAACTCTTCGCGCCGACATCACAACCCGGGTGTCTGGGTTCTCTACTTCGCGATCCTGGCTATACCTATCTTTGGACTCGGCCAGTTCTTCCTCCCAACACCCACCTCCCAACGCTTCGGTTTGGCTTGTGTTATCACCTACCTTGCATCCGCTTTGAGTTTATTAGTCGTCATCTCCCTGCTCTCCCTTCGTCAATATGTAAGGCAACGCGATGTGGAAATGTCTGATGAAATGCCATTCATCTGGCTCGCCTCCGGCATCGGCGCCGTCCTCGGACTTGTTCTGCTAATGGCCCTCCTACCCCTACCAATGATGGATTCGAACAGCTGGGAACTTCCCTTTCGCATCTCCAGCAAACCAAATTTGACCCCAAGCCGCTGGGGATGGGGAAAAGAACCCGCAAATAGCGGCGCTCAACAACCGCAAGCTCAACAACCGCAAGCTCAACAACCACAAGCTCAACAACCACAAGCTCAACAACCACAAGCTCAACAACCACAAGCTCAACAACCACAGGCTCAACAACCGCAGGCACAACAACCACAAGCACAGCAACCGCAGGCTCAACAACCACAGGCTCAACAACCACAAGCTCAACAACCGCAGGCACAACAACCGCAGACTCAACAACCACAGACACAACAACCGCCAACTCCGCCGCCGAGCACCACATCCATCGAGTGGAACCCCACCGCTACTTTTCGTTGGCTACTTTTAGCTGCTTTGCTATTAGCAACCCTGTTCTTCGGTATTAAATACATACGTCCCCTTTGGAACCTGCTTTTTGGCTGGATGGGTAATGAACCTGCAGAATTGTCAGCCGCTGGAGAGGGGGACAGCGGCGAGACAGAGCGGCGGCTGACCTTTGGAGACCTTTCCAATCCATTCCAAGGCGAGCGACGCAGCCCGGATCGAGTGGTCCGACAAATGTTTCAAGCGGCAGAGCTTTGGGGAAGGGAGCATCGTGTAAGCCGCAAAGAGGACGAAACCCCTGAGGAATATTTGAAAAGACTTGGGCGCAAATACAGTGAGATGTCTAGCCCCATGACGCAGCTTGGGTGGACCTACAGCCGATTGGCTTACGCAAACAAATCTGCCACGGCGGACGAAGCAGAGTCCTTGCGAGCACTGTGGGACTGGATGTGTCGCAATCGTCCTTCTTCCGCCTTACCGCACGGCGAGAATTAGGCTTTAGGCTTTAGGCTTTAGGCTTTAGGCTTTAGGTGTTAGGTGTTAGGTGTTAGGCGTTAGGCGTTAGGCGTTAGGCGTTAGGCGTTAGGCGTTAGGCGTTAGGCGTTAGGCGTTAGGCGTTAGGCGTTAGGCCAATACCGTCAAATCGAGATT
>CAIJIZ010000600.1 GCA_903820735.1 uncultured Pirellula sp. | reverse complement strand
TATCTTTCGTTTAGCTTTTTGCGCAGTGCTAACATCGTCAAGGCCGTTGTTGCTGCCGAAAAAGCGTGCGATGGAAGTATCTCAGGCGCACCCCACATCGCGAATAACTCGTCTCCAACGTAGTCGACCAATACCCCATCAGCATCCAAAACTGCTTGCGATAACTCGCTGAGCGTGTCGCTCAACCATCGCATTGCCTCATTCGCTTCCATCCTATCGGTGGCTTTGCTAAACCCCCGCAAATCGCAGAACAATACGCTGACTTCTGTGTCCCTACCATCGAGAAATGCTTCTCCCTTATCAACCAGACTCTCAACCACCTTCGGTGAGAAAAACTGCTGATAAGTCGTCAACTCCTTCTGTTTTTTCAATCCACCTAAACGCATCGCCGTCATCGCCGTGAGCAACGCAATAAAGTGCTGCTCCTCGCGGCCGATCATATCCATCATCGATCCACTCGGCCGATCCGCATACAACACCCCCACCAACTCCGACGGGCTTTGCGATGGATCCAAAATCGGACTTGCTATCGCTAACTGCACTTCCAACTGACTCTCCGACGGAGGCTCGTCATGCTCCGAGGGATGAATCGCTAACTGATGACTCTCCCTGACGCGATCAAGCAGCTTTCGTGAAGGCATCGGATGCTCACCACGCGCCCCCTTGCGTATGAATCGATATGCTGGATCAAAAACCCAATCCCCATCCCTCCAAAAAACAATCTCCACCCGCTCCATCTTGAGTTTTCGCATGATTCCACGCGCTATTTCCAAGAAATAACGCCTGGAATTCGTCAAATCAATCGGCTCCTGCAACGCCGAAATCACCCCCATCAACACCGAGAGCATCGTCGCATCCTGCTCCCCCCCAAACATCGTCAATCCACCGGACGCACCCCCGATCGACACAGCCCCGGACATCGAACCCAACGCCTCGGATCCCCCCCCAATCAGCCCGGGACCTACCGTCACACCGCTGCTCTCACCAGAAAAAAAAGAACTACCACTCGAATAGCCTAACAACGAATTAACCCGCTCCTCCAACCCATGGTTCGAAACGGTATCATCCAAAAACTCACTCAGCGTCGCCGACGACGAAACCAATTCCATGCGATAGCCATCAGGCATAACCAACGCAAACGGTACCGGTTGCTCAATCGATTTACCCGGTAGAACCTGTACCTTTTCACCTTTGCTGTAAGCCCATAAGTCCCGGTTCGTCGTATGGATGTTCTCAACCCGAACCCGATCCTTCTCTAACCACTGAAGCGTACATGCCTTGCGAGGCACTCGCGGTGAATCCAAATCCGCAATCACCCATCGCTCCACTCCATCACTCGATACACACTTCGATGGAATACTCGCCACCTGGTCGGTTCGATCGCGACGACCAACCTCCACAGAGGATACGACCTCCAAATCCCCTACTTGCGTACCATCTTTGTAAAGAGTGACTTTTAGTGACACGATTCACTTACTATCGTTGTTTGCGCCATCCGATGCTTGTCTACAACAAGCCCACTTCAGATATCTTCCCACACGAAAGCCTCAAAATGAATGGCTTTGAAAAACCGCAGGATCAATTTTAACCGGGATTTTTAGCCGGAAACCAATCATGCGTCCCGCTTCATCTCTTCTCGCCTCGCCGTTCCTTGCTGCGATCTGCTCGATCCTCAGCACCCTTGCGATCACGAAAGCCACAGACCCCGCTCACCAAAACACCCCTCCGGCAAAAGATCCTTGGGGAATCACTCCGCTCCTGCATTTCAGTAATCATTCTCAAGGCCCCGAATCCCTACACGCCGAATTGCTACACTCAAGCACCCGACATCTCGGGGCCCCATCCTGCGCAGCGACAGCTTGTCACGGCGGACCCTCGCCGGGTATCTCTTCGACTACAGCCCCCCGTGGCTCGGAATACTCTCTGTGGCTCGAAAGCGATCCACATGCGAAATCTTGGCAAACCTTGAACTCCCCCCGCTCCCTGGAAATCCTCGAACGCCTCAATATCCTCATCGATGGCCAACTAAAAAACAAACAAGCATTCCAAAACTGCTTGGCTTGCCACAATACCTCTACGTCTCTCGCAACCAATGATCCGGTCCCAACCCTCACAGAAGGAATCGGGTGTGAAGCCTGCCACGGCCCAGCCCAACAATGGCTAAATCGACACTACCAAGGCCCCGTGAGCGTGAGAGACGCCATCGAACACCTCGGGATGATCAATACTAAATCTCTTCCTCAACAAGCAAAAGCTTGCACCCTATGCCACGTCGGTGGGCCCGACCGCGATATGAACCACGATATCATCGCAGCCGGTCACCCAGCCCTCTACTTCGATTTCCAAACCTACCTCAAGGCCTACCCAAAACACTGGAGAAATCCCCCCTCGGCCGACCTCCCCGCTCAACGATGGCTCGCCGGCCAACTCGCCGCAGCCGACTCCGAACTGCAACTCCTAGAAGCTCGCTTGAACGCAAAACCCCACAGCACCTCGACTTGGCCTGAATTCTCCAACTTTCAATGCTCTAGCTGTCACCACACTCTCTCGAATAATCCAACTCCAAGTAAGTCGCTCGGTAACCCACCCCTTCGCGAATGGAACCTTCAAGCCCTCCAACTCATCTCGAAACAAGAACCCCCTCTCAACCTTTCGTTGAGATCACCCAAGCTACCGTCAAATCTAGAAAGCATCAGCTCAGATCTCAGCCAACCGGAAGTGCAATCAAGCATCCATGCCCTTCGAACCGCACTTGCACAAGCCGCCTTCGCACAGACCAATAACCAACCCAACTCCACGATGATCTCCCAGTGGAACCTGCACAATCAACGCCATTACGCAGCTTCCCTTTGGCAGAAAATCCACTCCGATTCGCTGCCATCCAACTCAGCATCCAACAACACCAATACCAACACCAACACCCTACACAGCAAACCAACCGATCCCAATTGGGAACGCGCCTCTCTGGCCTACATCGCAACTATCCCCGCTCTGACAAACAACAACAACAACAACAAAACCTCTGAGCCCTTACTCGAAATCCGCAACGCTCTGTTATTCCCCCTCCAATCCCAATCTCCAAAGCTTCCGACTAACATAAACTGGAGCCGTATAGTTCCTCCGATCCTCGAAGCTATGGAAACACCCCCGCCTCCACCCCCGTACTCATCAACCACCCGATAATCAAACTTCACTTTACTGCCCGTTCGGAACACTCCTTGCAAAATCCTGCCGCCCCACGTGCCATCATGCTTCCATTCACTCAA
The DNA here is from genome assembly GCA_903820735.1 of uncultured Pirellula sp. Lineage (GTDB taxonomy): Bacteria > Planctomycetota > Planctomycetia > Pirellulales > Pirellulaceae > JBKCUI01. The sequence goes on along the minus strand of CAIJIZ010000600.1, from coordinate 1,713 downwards.
ATCAAAAGCCTGACTGTCACTTGCGCATGGATCCTTTCTTTTCTCTGCGCACTTCCCAGTGCCCAAGCACAACTCACGCAACCCGCCACCTCGATCGGGAGCAGCGGATGCCTCAACTGCCACTCAAACCCGATTCCACTGAACAATGCAGATGGAGTCGAGATGCAGCAAGCTCGCCTGTTCCTAGGTCGAGACACGAACGGGAATCCATTGCCAACACCCGCTGATCCTCACGCTCAAGCCCTCTCAAAAATACTTCATAGCGACGGCACACCGACTACGCTTACTGCACAAATCATCAACGCACTCGGTATTACTGCTCCCTCCGAATCATTCTCCAAGACATGCTTGACCTGCCATGCCGGATTCCAATTCCGATCCGATCCCACGCGGGAGTCCCTGACCTTGGCCCTCGGTCGCTCAGCCGAAAGCATCGAAGAAGACTTCCAAACACCAGCCAACGAGTCCATTGGCTGCGAAGCCTGTCACGGTGCCGCTTCGAACTACTTTCAACCTCACCAAACAAAACGATGGATCGGGCTCTCCACCGAAAACAAGTCCCAACAAGGCTTCTTCGATCTCGCAAATCCAGCCATCGCCGCCGAAGTCTGTTTGAGCTGCCATCTCGGATCCCCTTCCGAATCGAAAGTCGTCTCCCACCGAATCTATGCCGCAGGGCATCCACCACTTCCCCCCTTCGACCTCGCGAAATTCCTCGACGCAACCTGCAATCAACACTGGGTAGATCTGAAAGTTAAAGCCAACCGCTGGACCCCCACCCCCACAGCTTCTAACGACCTACGCAAAAACTACTTACTGGCTCACTTCCAAACATCCGCTTCCGACGCCGATGCGATCAAGTCCGAAATTGCGAACCACTTCGACAATACGCTCAAAAGCTTTATCGGAATCCAAACTGCCCAAGCGATGAACTTGAAACTGATCCACCATCAAGCCACTTCCGGCGATTGGGGCGATTACGCTTCTTTTGACTGCATGGGCTGCCACCAAACTCTCTACAAACAGATCCGAAGCTCAACAGCGATACCCAATCGAATTCCAGGACGCCCTCTCTGGGCCTACTGGACTCGACTCCCGGACCCTGCCTCCTTGATCAACACTGCGACCCTCGATGAAGCCTTCCTAGCTCAACCTTTCGGAAACCCAAATCTGATCTCCAAAGCGATAGATGCTTCTTTCAATCACCCTTCAAGCATCCCAGCTATCGAAAACTCTGCAAACAATCCTTCTGCAAGTCCTATCGAACAATCAATGAAACGATTGCAAGCTCGCGCTCGAGAACCGATGACGCACGACCAAGCCCAAGCGTGGATTCGGTCCTTACTGACCCAACGCAGAGATTTCCTCGGCAACGAATGGGTCGCAAAACAAACTCTATGGGCCCTTGAGATGTACTTTCAAGACATCGAAGAGTACGAACGCCGGAACCCTACCTCACCGAAAATCGATCCGGAAATCCAAACTGCTTTTCGGGCACTGCAACAGCAAAGCCGAAACGTGTGGTTCCTGAACTCCTGCACTCCACCGGCCAATTCTCAAACGGCCAATTCTCAAAACAGTACGCCTAACGATAGTGCTACACAAGATACTGCTACACAAGATACTGCTACACAAGACAGTGCCACGCAAGACAGTGCCACGCAAGACAGTGCCACGCAAGACAGTGCAAATAAAAAACTCCCCGCGCGGAAC
>CAIJIZ010000599.1 GCA_903820735.1 uncultured Pirellula sp. | reverse complement strand
GTGATTGTTTCCCCGCTGCTCATCATCACAGCGCGGTGAATCAAATTCTCCAATTCACGAATATTTCCCGGCCAACGATAATCCCTCAAGCGATCCATCGCTTGCGAACTAACCGATACAACGGGCATGCCTGTTTCAAGCTTGCCAAACATCGCATTCGCTTCATGCAAAAAATGACTGATCAAATCAGGTAGGTCTTCAAGCCTTTCTCGAAGCGGTGGAATGACGATCGGTACAACGTGAATTCTGTAATAAAGGTCTTCTCGAAAGCGACCTTCGGCAACGGCTTGCTCCAGTCGTTCGTTGGTAGCGAAAATCATGCGATTATCGACATGAAGTGTCTGGTGACTTCCTACCGGTTCAAAGCTTTTCTCTTGTAACACTCGAAGTAACTTCACCTGCATTCCCTTCGACGCTGTACCGATCTCATCGAGGAACAGCGTTCCGCTATTGGAGGCTTGGATCTTTCCAGTTCGATCGCAATTTGCGCCCGTGAAAGCACCTGCGACATGACCAAAAAGCTCGCTTTCCAGCAGTTGTTCAGCGATCGCACCGCAAGCGACTTCGACAAACGGCCCAATTCTTTTGGCCGATCGAGCATGAATACACCGTGCAAGCTTGCTTTTTCCAGTCCCGTTTTCACCGAGGATCAACACGCTAACGTTTGACTTCGCGACCGCATCAATTGTCTCGATAATCTCGTGCAATGCCGAGCTTGTCCCAAGCCATCCAAGGGACTCAAGCCAGTGCCCGGAATTTGGCTTTAAAGGCTTCAGCGATTGCTGGTCAACCTCAGCTACCAGCTTCGCAACTCGTCGCTCGCGCTCGACAAGCCTCTTCTCTCTTAACCTACGTTTCAATTCGTTTATCAATTGCGAATCTGTCCAAGGCTTGCGGAGCAAACATACAGCACCTGCTTGTAGGGCGCTGACTTCTTCTCGGTGCGTCGCAAATCCTGACATTGCGATACAACATGTACCTGCCTGAAGCGATTTGGCGGCTTGTAGGACATCTATTCCACTCCCTTGCTCCATGCGTAGGTCACAAAGGACGACATCAAAGACTTCGCGTACTAAAGCCTCCGTGGCTTGCTGCGCAGAGCTTGCTACCCGCACATACATCCCGAGTTCTTGCAGCCAAAGCTCAGTGGACTCGAGCAGAAGCAGATCGTCATCGACCAGCAGCAACGAAATCCCTTCAAGTGACATCTCTCCTGTCGACAGCTTGCTCGTGGCTTGATCAATCGCGATTGTACTCATGGTGGGCTTTCAACGCGGTAGCTTCTGAAAAGTGTCGTGTCCGTGGAGCGTTGCATTCTCGCTCCGGAATCTCGCAGCGTTTGGAATCCCACCGCGTTTTGAATCGCGTTCGAGATACGACTTGCAAGACTCACTCGGCACAAAACAACGTCGATGAAATTCCACAAAGTGATAAACTTTGTCACTCAAGCGGAACTCTCGCCGCAACCTTAGGTTGTAAAAAAGCCACACGCGGCGGTTGACCTTGAGGCTTTTCTGCAACATCGGAAATTCCTTAGTAATTTTCCCTGCAAAGTCGTCCTAATCCTTACAACCAACACCGGTTCTCCTGCACCCTGGAGTTCCTTGAGTTATCGTTACAATATCAAGAAGTAATTTCCCGCATTCCTAGCGAGCCTACCGTGATTCCAAATTTTTGGCCTCCCAGTTCCGGTACCAAAGCCCCAGCCTCCGCTTGGCTGTCAACCTTCCTCGGTTGCATCGTCGCATGCTCCTTGCCGGTGATCCTAATACTTGCGTCGCTGACCGTGGACTTGCTGATACGCGAGCATGACAAGATCGAGAGAGAAGTCGCATCGGATAGCCCCGCAACACGCTTGCTTAGCCCGTTTCGATCTGTCGCAGAACGACTCTCCGACACATTTCAGGTTCCCGACGCTCAGCAACCGGTTGTACTGATCGTGTTGCTTGGTTTCGTTACCTTGTTGGCGATTGCTCTTAGGACTTTTTCGCACCGTTCATCGGTCATGGCAGCCGTCGACACCGAGCAGTTGCTGCACGAGAAGCTGTTCCATCATTCGAGTGCTTTAGCAACTGAACGCGGTTTGTCCGCGCAATCACCTATGTTGCGTTCGTTTCGCGAGCAGCATCTGCCGCTGATCCGCAATTCGATTTCCCAATGGCTTGAGTCGTTTCCAAAGCACTTGTTGCACTTCGTTTTATTGACAGCCATCGCTGCCTTGATTCATCCGTGGTTAACTCTTTCGGCGATTCTTGCGAGCCTGATTGTTCGAACCTTATACATGCTACAGAGCCACAAGTTTAATTCTTCGAGGTGGCTCTATAAACAACGTTGGACTCAGAGTGCTGAGCAGATGGCGAGTCTTGCTCAAGATGCTCCATTATTAGCGACTATCCATAATTCGGCAGAAACGCTTGATACTTTTCGCTCGACGCTTTTGACTTATCGAAACTCTGGACAGACTCTCTTGGGAGGAGAGCGAGCGAAGTTCCCACTGGTGCCTATAGCTTCTGTGATTCTCGGAACCCTTTTACTGATTCTTCTTGCGCTCGGCATGCTCGATCCTCGCAAGCATCTCTCGCTTGGGCTCGCCGTCTTATGGGGTAGTTCGATGGCGTGCGCTATCCTATCTGCTTACAAACTGAGATTAGCTTGGCATGCACTTCGAAAATCGTTGCCGATGCTCCATGAAGTTCACGAGTACCTTGCTATTCGTCCTGCACCGTTGCTCGGATCGACGAAACAACTCGGAAACGCCTTGGCGCAAGGCATCTCGGCTGAGCACGTGACCTTGCAAGCTAGTGATCAACAAAAACTCCTTGATGATATCACCGTGCATTTTAAACCCGGACAATTAACTGTCGTGATTTCTCCCGACCCATGCTTGGCAAAGGCTCTTGTCGAAATGATCCTGGGCTTCGGACAACCTAGTAGTGGCCGATTGCTTTTCGATACGATCGATTCAAAAGATCTTTCAAACGATGCGATTCGGGATGCATCGTTGTGGATCGCTGCCAATGGACCATTGGTCTCCGGAACAATCGAAGACAACCTTTGGCTCGGTTCTCCTCGGGACGCGACAGTGGATCTTCGCGATGTGACCGACAAAGCGCGAATGAGTCAAGCGATCTTCAATCTACCGGACGGCCTTCAAACCCTAGTTTCGGCGAAAGAAGAAAGGTTATCCGCCGACCTATTGTTCAGACTTGGAATCGCTCGAGGATTTTTAAAGAAGCCGAGTTTGATCGTTGCCGAAGAACCAAAAGCTTCGCAGCCAGCGGCGGAAGTTGAAACTACTCGCGCTCTGCTTGAGCTTCGTAACCAAAAGCGAATCGTTGTGGTTCTCCCGAATCGAATCTCGACACTTCGTGCGGCCGACCAAGTCGTTGTGATGTCCCATCGGAAAATCTTGGATGTCGGAACTCATTCGGAACTCCTCGAACGCAGTGAGCTTTATCGCCATTGGAACTACATGCATTTCGCACCACGACCCGAATAAACAACACGTTCACCTGCCGCTTCTAATCCCCGCCTATTTCGTCCTTCCACCACCTGCTCAATCCTTCCACTAACTTTCAATTCTTCTGCTATGCGAATTGCAACCCTTTTATCGGTGTCCTTGACCATCATCGCTCTGCAGTTGCTCTTCAGCGATACAACGACGAATCAACTCTATGCGCAATTTCCAAAGGATTCTTTTGATTCGATCAGTTTAGACCAAGCTCTCCCGTTGAGTGGAACCGCGCAGTTGTCCGTCACGTCAGACATCGCTTCCGATCTCGTCGACGGCGTGGATCGCTTTCTGCTCAAACAGATTGCCGAATCGATTCGAACACGACAATCCAATTGGCCTAAACCAGAGAAACCAGCCACCGAAAACTCGACGCTCTCCGACAATTTAGGGCTCTCCTATATCCAAGCAATCGAACCGATTCGACAAGACTTCGCTCGTCGAATCGGACTCGTCGACCAACGAATCTCTCCAGATGAGTGGATTGTCGAATCCCCGATTGTGCTTCCAAGCCAAAAGCTGGCTGTCGATACAGCAATCGCTTCGGATGACTCGTTGAAGGTAATGCGTGTTCGCTGGCCCGTTCTCGATGGATGGGAAGCGAACGGATTGCTGCTTGTTCCGAAGGAAATTCGTTTCGGTGCCGTCCTTGTTCCCGACGCCGAGCATCTGCCAGAGCAACTCTGTGGGCTTTCTGACAACTCTTCGAGCGACGGTATATTATTGGCACGTGCCGGTGGGCTTGTTGTTATCCCGCAGGTAGCAAGTCGGCATCGCGAAGCACGTTCCGGTCGCGCTGTGATGACCGATCAAGAGTTCCTCTATCGTTCGGCATTTATCCTTGGGCGGCATCTGCTCGGTTACCACGTTCAGCAGAACCGAAGTGCAATCGACTTACTTGTTAAGTCCGTCGGCGATAAACCGATTCTGGTTGCGGGTTGGGGGGAGGGAGGATGGATTGCGCTTGCAACGGGCGCTGTCGATTCGCGTGTCCAGCATACCATTGTTTCTGGACATTTCGGTCCTCGTGAAAACGTATGGAATGAACCGATTCATCGCAATGTTCATGGGCTCCTAAGATCTTTTGGTGACGCACAGCTTGCGGCATTGATCGCCCCTCGGAATTTGTGGATCGATCCTGTGGTTGGACCGGTGGTATCGATCGGTGGAGACGGTGGTGCGCCTGGTGAACTCAAAGGTCCTACTCCGATTGAATCCCGAAATGAAGCGAAGCTTGCCCAAAGTTTGCTTGCCGAGTGGAAGCTCGACTCTTCGATTCATTGGATTGAAAATGCAGTTTCGTCAGCGGGTGGACAGATTAGCGACCAAGTTATCGGTCGATTTTTGTCTGACATATCCGCAACTCCTGTCGACGCGAAAGAGCTCGACGCGAAAGAGCTAGGTGCTTACCGCAAGCCACTTAAAGGATCGGATACAAAAGATGCAATTGCCACTCCTTCGGACCGTTTACAATGGCTAAAGAAACTCGATCGATGGCAGCAGCAGACTCTGGATTTGATCCAATATGAAAGAGATGCGTATTGGAAGGGACTCGATACATCGAGTGCAGAAAAGTTTCAGACTTCGGTTGAGCCCTATCGCAAGGAGTTTCGCGATGAGGTGATCGGTGCATGGGAGATCGAGAAACAAGCTCTGCGCCCTCGCACGCGTCTGGTTTACGAACGAGAGAAATGGCGCGGTTACGAAGTCGTACTTGATGTTTTCGATGAAGTGATTGCCTATGGAGTATTGCTAGTTCCGAAATCGGATAAGCCGATTTCAAATCGGCCTTGTGTGGTGTTTCAGCATGGTCTCGAAGGGCGTCCTACCGACACGATTGTCAAAGACCATCCGGCGTATCATGACGTTTCGGCAAAACTCGCCGAAGAAGGCTACGTTGTTTTTGCACCACAGAACCTTTATTTGTTCACCGACCGTTTTCGGTCTTTGCAACGCAAAAGCAATCCGCTCGGTAAAACTCTCTTTTCAACGATCATTGCTCAGCATGAGCAAATTGTGCGTTGGTTGGCTAGTCGTCCTGAAATCGATCCGAATAGAATCGCATTCTACGGACTATCCTATGGCGGAAAGAGCGCCATGCGGATTCCTGCCCTTGTGCCCGATTACTGTTTGTCGATTTGCTCAGCAGACTTCAATGATTGGGTTTGGAAGAACGCGAGCACATCCTCCCCGTACAGTTATGTATGGACGATGGAGTATGAGATTTTTGAATTCGATCTTGGGCGCAAATTTAACTACGCTGAAATGGCAACATTGATCGCACCTCGTCCCTTTATGGTCGAACGAGGGCATGCCGATGGCGTCGCGCCGGACGAACGTGTCGGACTTGAGTTTGCTAAAGTTCGCCGCATGTATGCTGCAAAACTTGGTATTCCCGAGAAAACAGAGATCGAATGGTTCAACGGTCCTCATACCATTCATGGTGTAGGGACGTTTGAGTTTCTCAAGAAGCATCTCAAGCCTGAATGGATGGAGAAATCCGAGGGTAGGTAAGAAGGTCATTATGATTCCACTACGGCGCACAGGGTTGTTATTTGTGGCGGCGGTTTGCTTTTGCGCGGGGGGGCGGGCCCAACTCCCGACTTCGCAGCTCCCGACTTCCCAACTACCGATTTCACAAGCCCCGCAGAACGCGGAACAAATCAATGCGGCGAATTGGGTACGTCCAAATTTGCCCGGTGCGATCGACCCAAGGGAGGGGCTAGTCCCCGAGGTGCTAAAGCCCTGGATTCCATGGGCGCTTTGGGACGACGGTTTGCAACGTTCACCACCGACCTTTCGAAACGTAACGGAGCGTATTGCTTTTTGGGTTTCCAAGGCCGAAATCAATGTGGAGGATCGATCCGGAACCTGGAAGTTTCCCGTTCGAGTCTATCATGACTCGTGGGTGCAGTTACCAGGAGGTGGTGACTATTGGCCGGTCGATGTGACAGCCGATGGAGAACCGATCGTCGTTGTCGAACACTCAGGTTACCCAGCGGTGAGACTTGCGGCAGGGGAATACCGAATTGAGGGGAAGTGGAAATGGAATGCGATG
>CAIJIZ010000598.1 GCA_903820735.1 uncultured Pirellula sp. | reverse complement strand
GGTAAATCCAAGTTCTCTGCGGTTTCAAAAATTGCAGCATGGGGTTGGCCGACTTGCTCCATCACCGCCCATCCCCAATTGCGACCCTTAGTATCCCCATCGAGAGCCGCGGCAATCGCCCATTTCCCATACGGGTTTTTATCCGCCGCACCCGTCTGCTCATACGTTGCGCTCGGATTGCTCAATGCAAGCTTGAGCGTTTGCCCGTTCGCACCTCGCTGATGGACAACGAATTCAGAAAGAACGAAGTTTCCGTTCCCAGCTCGACCGGGTCCTTTGCGAGGAAGCGAATCATCGGGAAGGACTTCCAGTCGGAAGGCAGTCGTCCCGGAAGGGACTTTGCTGGTGGTGAACAGATAAGTATCGGTCGAGGGATTCATTCCGCTTGCGAGGAACGATCCATCGGGAAGGGGTTGAAGTGAGACACCTTCGAGAGACACTAACGAATCGGGCTTGAGCAACGTCCAAGCCACATGTTTGTTTTCCCAAGCATCGAGTTCTGCAAGGAGCTCAGGAGTGGTTGCCGCGATAGTTTGCTCAACCTTTTGTTTCTGTGCCACGAGCGCATCGCGCTGCGATTCTTGTTGGGCATCAGGCACCTTGATGAACGGCCCCCAGTTACCATCATCGTTCGCTCCGGAATACAGACCTCGTTCTTTGATGTCGGCAAAGAACGCGCCAAAGCGATAAAAGTCCTTGGTCAAAAGTGGATCGAATTTATGATCGTGACACTCTGCGCATCCAAGGGTTAGCCCCAACCAAGTACCGCTTGCGTTTCGCACTCGCTCCGCCATGTACTTCGCCAAGTACTCTTTATCTTGAACACCCCCTTCAGCGCTCATCATGCCAAGGCGGTTGTACCCCGAAGCGATCCGCTGTTCGCGGGTGGGGTTCGGAAGTAAATCGCCGGCGAGCTGTTCGATTGTAAAGGTGTCGAACGGTTTGTTTTCGTTAAACGAGCGGATGACATAGTCTCGAAACGGTGAGACACTCATGTCTTGGTCACCGTGATATCCCACAGTGTCTGCATAGCGAACCAAATCCATCCACCACATCGCCATCCGCTCACCGAAGTGGGGGGAGCTCAGCAAGCGATCGACGGTTCGTTCATAAGCTCCAGGTGAATCGTCCGCTAGAAACTCATCGACCTGCGACTCGCTCGGAGGTAGGCCCGTCAGGTCGAAATACAGACGACGAAGCAACGTAATTTTCTCAGCGGCAGGGGCGGCTTGCTCGAGCCCGTGTGCTGCCCAACCGGCTGCGACCCTAGCATCGATCCGCCGAGTGATTTCTTCATCACGGATATTGTCGTTACTGCGAGGGCTCGATGTTGCGCTGCCGACCTCTTGCTCGGATCCTTCCCGTTGTATCGGAAGAAATGCCCAGTGTCCTTCGTACTTCGCACCCTCTGCAATCCATCGCTTCAACAATTCGACTTGTTCGACTGTAATCTCCTTACCACTCTCCGGAGGAGGCATCTTCTCTTCGGCGTTGGTCGAGAGTATTCGCTCGATGAGCTTGCTCGCCTCCGGCTTACCCGCAACAACGGCACCCTGTACTGCATCACCCGTGCCATGCAACCCTTCGCGCGTATCGAGTCGCAACCCTGCTTCTCGCTTGTTATTATCGGGCCCGTGGCAATAGAAACAGTTGTCCGAAAGGATTGGACGGATATCCCGATTGAAACGAACCGGGTCTGGAGCTTGCGATTTCTCCTGGGCTTGTTTCTCCTGGGCTTGT
>CAIJIZ010000597.1 GCA_903820735.1 uncultured Pirellula sp. | reverse complement strand
GTTGCTTGTTGTACATCGGTTGCTTGTTGTACATAGTGAAGATTGTTCCTAACGCTGATCACTGATGGAACCGGAGTTTGTCAAGCCAACGTTGGGTTGATTTGGGAGAGGTTGGTTCAAGAGAGGTTGGTTTGGTGAGGGCTCTCTTGGAATAGGTTGCTCTGGATATTCGATGATGGGCCAGCGACCTTCGTCGATCAGCATTTGCTTCGTTGGGATCGGTTTGAGGGTTGTCCAAGGAGGGCATCCGTAGAGGAATTCGAGCCAGTCTTGGCCTTCAGTTACATTCGGGACGCGAGAGCCCATTCGTAGGATGGCGACAGGGCGACCGAGTTGGTCGGCGGTTCTAAGGGCATTCTGTTGGGCTGAGACATCGAGAACGCGTTGAGGTCTATTGGAAGTATCGACCGGCTCGGCGACTTGGGAGTCTTCGAGGTAGATCACTCGCATGACCATTTCACCTTTAGCTGCGTCGGCGATATCCATTTCATCGATTTCGATGGGAATAGGAAATCTGTGTTCGCGTTCGGCGGGTGGACAAGTTTTGTCGATGATTTCAATGGTTGGAAAGAGCTCCAAGTCCGGTTGGCCTTCGACACCGGTGAGTCTCAAGCGGTAGACGGCTCCGACGAGGAGTCCCAAGCGGGCGGGGGTCGGCATGTCGGGCGCGAATTGTCCAGCTTCGGCTAGATTGAATTTCACTCCTTTGGGGCCTCGAACTTCGACGGCTTGCCAGGCACCCCGCAGTTGTGGTTTACGTTGGAGCTGGATCGCACCGATGACGCCGGGAGCCATTTCGTCGTCGAAGAGGCTTCGGGAGCGCGATGGAGCTTGCGAGCCTGAGGGGACGTAAGCCGATTGTGCCATGGCGACGTTACCGAGCAAGATAGCCAAGGCGCAGATCGCGATGAACGCAACCCAACCGAGAACGAGCATCGGGAAGGATACATGTCGGAACATCATGACTTCCTTGTCAAGGTAGGTTGGGCTGATGAGAATCTGAGATTATCAGTAGAGTTCAATGAATTCTGCCGCAACAAAATAGTCCCAGACGAACTGGGACTATTGAGCAGTAGATCAATCCACTAGCGAACTTGAGGTTGGCCAGGTGGGCAGTACTCACCGTTCGGGCCGGTCATACCGCCAGCACCACCAGGTCCGGGACCTTGGGATCCGCCGTACATGTTCGATGGAACAGGTCGGCTAGCATGGTAGAAGCCAGGTCGTCCTGCAGGATATCCGGGATGGATGTTCTGTTCGTGGATCTTCACGCGGCTCGGTGGGGTTGGGTAGCTCATGCCTGGCTGTTGGCGGACAGTCATCTTCATCTTGTCAACAGGATCAGGAATATGCATGTGGGTCTTGTTCTTCATCACATGCTGTTGGAGACCTGCTGGGTGTCCGAGTGGAATGTGAGGAGGACCAGGGATTCCGATTGGGGTACCACTGTAGGTCATCCCATACTGTGGAGCAGTGACACCAGCGACCATGTTGGGTGGAACCATCGATGGATCGATTGGACGACCATCTGGACCACACAAACCACCGGCGCCATTGATCATCATTCCACCTGGGCCCATTGGACCTGGGACACCGCCGTTAGCGAAAGCCGAAGCGGTCAGTTCGATATCTTTGTTACCGAGGCGAACGATAGCGAGGATGGAACCTCGTCGATCGGCTTCGATGATCGGATCCAAACCTGGCTCGAGGCGGGTGCTCACGAGCGTATCGATCCCGGAGATGACTTCTCCTTGGAACTCTGGGTCTGGAAGATAGATCACCTTGGTGACGAAGTTACCCGAGAGGGCTTGGTCAAGATCTTCTTCTGTGAACTGGATCGAGATAGCGTTGTGAGCCAAGTAGGCTGCGGTGCGTGGGTTTGAATGGCCCACTTCAACCGTTGGATAAAGCTCTACACCTTCACGACCACCGATATCGGTTAGCTTCAAGCGATAGATACCGCCTTGAGCGAACTCCAAGCGACCCGGAACGATGAGGCATTCGCTGGTGAATGAGCCATCGCCGACGACATCGTAAGCGATGCGCATCGATTGGGGTTGATTGAAGAGAATTTGAGTTGTTGGAGCTGGTGCACCATAGCCAGGGACAGGGATTGTCTCAGGAGCGAGCACACCTGGCCCAGGGCCACCGACCATTGGGCCGGGTTCGGCCAAGCGAGCGGCCGGAGGCATGTTGTGTCGAAATGCGGGCTCGCCCCCCAAGCTTGGTGCAGCCAAACCCAATGCGGCTATCACGCTTAAAAACCTTACCTTTTTCATGCGATTCCTCTTGGATTAACTTGGGTCCAGCCAGCTTCGCTGCTGAGCAATTGCGACCGATGCTACCGTCGAACCATTCCACCTGGACGCCGCCTCGCGTCTGCATCTACAATCCGCCGGCGGAATTCCTTGTGGAAAGGTTTCCCTTGGGTCGGTGTGCAGGAATGCAACCGTTGTCGAGTTCCTCAAAAGCGTTTTTTGAGGCACGTCTTGAATCTATGTTCGGCACCTTCCATTTGGTTTCTTTGATAAAACCGGTACAACTCGACCATGGATCAAATCTTTTCCGTTGCTAGCATTTTTAAGTTCAAGGGGATCAGTCTGCTGCTAGCAGTCATGTTCGTCTCTTGGGTTGCGTTTCGGCCTAGCGGTGGAGCTTCGACGAAGTTGCGAGCCCAGGGGCCGGCGGCTTCTGAGCCAAGTTCGAATCTAGCTTCGAACGTCTCGCCGGTGGCGACCGACCCGAATCAGTTGGTGCTCGCGGCGGTACGTCAGGCGGTATGGGGGCCATCGATTGCATGCAGGGTGCAGCAGACGACGAAAGCTTATGGGCAGCAAGCTCTTTGGATTGGTGAGTTTAAATCGGAAGCGGTATCGACGAGCCCGATGCGAAGGATTCGCTATACCGCGAGGATTGCGGTGGGTGCGACGGCTTTTGATTTCATCCAAGTTTCCGATGGTCGGATTCTCTGGACTCAGGGTGGTCCGAGTGGGGCACCGAAGCGGATTATTCTCGATCAAGTGCTACAGAGTATCCCGAGTGGATTGCAGTATCCCGACTCTCGTCCAGAGATTCATTTGATGTTGGCCGTTGGTGGTCAAGCCGAGTTATTGCGGGGGTTGTATCATCGCTACAACTGGTACAAGGCGGTTTCAGGCAAGATTGCAGGGGCGGATGTATGGCAATTGGTGGGTCGGTTGCGCACCGAGCCGACGCGTATTGCCGGCAATGCTCCGATCGACAACATGAATAGTGTCTTGGGTACGCCTTCCCCTCACATGCCGAGTGAAGCGAGATTAACGTTGAATCGATCGGCCAAGTTTCCTTACTTTCCGATGCTTATCGAATACTTTCAAAAGGCTCGAGAGGAATCGACGGGTGCGAGTCGTTTTGAGTTGATGACGCGCATTGAGTTCAAGGATCCGACGACGGAGGTTCGGTTTGACGACAAGGAGTTCATGTTTCGAATCAACGACAACATCGAGGAGATCAAGGACGAGACGCAGGATTATCTGCCGGTCACTCCGATTCCTGGTCTAAACTTTGGGTTGCCACCCGCTTAGTTTCCCCCATCAATCCAAGTCAGCCAATCCAAGTCAGTCAACCCAAGTCAGCGTTGACGCAGACTTTTCATCTTTGTTATTCTCACAACATAAGGTTGGAAAAATCCTACCCAGGCCAACACGGATTGTTCGGTAGATATCATAGACACTCACCCCCGGGCCGTTTTTAGAGGATAAAAGCCAACGAGATAAGCAGTTTGCGTTGGTGAAAAACGGTGTCAGAAAGGATTTTGACATGACTGCACTGCATCCATCACTGGGGCAATCACTTATCGGAACTGTTGGTTCCGTCGCTTCGTACGTGATCGCCGACACGATGAGTCTGCTTCGTCAATCGTTTCCTAAGACGGTGCGAATTGAGACGACGAATCATTGTCAAGCCGACTGTGTTTTTTGTCCACGTTCGACGATTGGGCGAGCGAAGGGGAACATGAAGCAGGAGGTATTCGAGCGCGTAGTCAAGCAGTGTGTCGATGGTGGCGTTCGGCTTGTGCATTTGCACGGCTATGGTGAGCCATTGATCGACAAGCAGCTTCCCGAGCGGATTCGCTATTGTAAAGATCAAGGCATTCCGCGAGTGAAGATCTTTACCAACGGCGATTTGCTACGAGGTGATTTAGCCCAACGGATCCTTCATAGTGGAGTCGATGAGATCAAGATTAGTATCGACGGATCGGATTCGAAGGAGTTCAATTTATTGCGTATTGGGTTGGATCACGCCAAGGTTGTCGACAACGTGAAAGCGTTCCGCAAACTTCGGGATGAAGCCAATATGAAGACGCCGATTATCGTTGCGGCAACTTGCCAAACATCGAACCGTAAGCAGACCGAAGAGATGCTCTCCGGCGTGGTGGATCACATTGACTTTACACACATACACAACTGGGGTGGTGCGTTGGGCGATGCTCAGCAGCAGCGTGTCCGCAAGCCCTGCGATCGACTTTGGCGTACGATGACAGTATTGGTCAACGGGGATGTCTCGCTGTGTTGCCTTGATTACAGCGCCAAGGAAGTCCTTGGTAATGTGATGGACTCGCCAATGCTCGATATTTGGAACAACTCGCGTTACAGCGAGCTGCGCAAGTTACATCGCGAGAGCCGACAATCGGAGATTCCACTGTGCAGCAACTGCACGAAGTGTTTTTTCTAGTGGGCAGCTTCTAGGTTGAATTTTAGGCTGGTTTTAGTTCAGGAGTAAATGCTGCGGCATGACAAAGCGTATTTTGATCGTTCGATTGTCCGCAGTTGGCGATACGATTTTAAGTTTGCCGATTCTGTGTGCACTGCGTAAGGAATATCCTGACGCAAGGATCGGTTGGGTGGTCGGGAGCGGTTCTGCAGACATGGTTCGGGGGCATGATGCCCTTGATGACCTGTTTGTTTTAACGAAGAACGACTTGAAATCCGTCAAGACTTACTGGGCCTTTCTCAAGCAGGTCCGGCGGTGGCAACCGACTACGCTTATCGATGTACAAGGCCTTACGAAGAGTGCGCTGATCGGATGGTATTCGGGAGCAACACGACGAATTGGTTTGGTCAAATCCGAGTTTGAAGGGCGAGAGCTGAGTACTTGGCTAAACAATACGTTGGTGACTCCTACATCGGAGCATGTGGTTGAGCGAGGGTTGGAATTGCTTAAGCCGTTGGGCATTGAGAATCCAGAGATAGAATATCGAGTGCCCGTTTCGATTGCGGCGAATCAATGCGTAAACGAGCAGATTCGTGCTTTGACTGGTCAGAGTGGTGAGCCGAGTCCCTTTGCGATTCTCAATGTCGGTGCTGGATGGGTGTCGAAGATTTGGCCGGTGGATCGCTATGCTGCGGTTGCCAAGCACTTGAAGAATCGGTGGAACCTCCGCACGATGATTGCTTGGGGTGGAGCGGAAGAACGTTCGCTGGCGGAGCAAGTGTCGATCTTATCTGGCGGAGCGGCGATCGAATTGCCAGCAACGAGTTTACTCGAACTTGCAGAATGGATTCGTCGATCGGTTTTATTTGTCGGATCCGATACTGGGCCGATGCATCTCTCGGTTGCGATCGATATACCGACGGTCTCGTTGATCGGGCCGATGCCGATAGCTCGAGTCGGGCATTTCTCCCAGAAGCATATCGCGATCCAGCGTGATTCGCTTACCGAAAAGGAGCGCGCACACCGCAAGACCGATACGAGGCCGATGTTGTCGATCCAAGCCTCAGATGTGATTGAGGCTTGTGACGAAATTCTTACGCGTCGAGGGTTCAGCGCCGTGTCCTCTAATCGAAGTGATGCCGTGTCCTCTAGTCGAAGTGATGCCGTGCCTTCGAATCGCAGTGGTGCATTACCTTTGCCACTGGCGAACCCTGATCAGCGAAACAGCAGTTGGGAATACTCGACTAAGTAATCTCGCCACTTGAGCCAAGTGTGACCGCCATCGGTTTCATGATACGTCGGATTCCAACCTCGATCCTCGAGCATCTTGACGGTTGCTTGAGTGGCTCCTAGCAAGAAGTCTTCTTTGCCGGTAGCGAACCAGAGCGATTTGAGTCCTTCTTTTTGCGAAGCATCCTCGAGGCATTTGCTGTGGGCCGCGATCCAAGCTGCACCTGGTCCGGAGTCTGTACCGGAGCGGTCGATACCGAAGATGCCCGAACTGAATACGCCAACGTATGCGAAATCTTCAATATCGGTAAATGCGATATCGAGGGTGTGTGCACCTCCCATGGATAGACCTGCAATCGCGCGGTCTTTGCGTTCATTGGAGACCCGGTAGCGGCTCTCAATCATCGGACGGATATCCTTGCGAAAGTCTTCCGCAAATTCTTTCATCTGCGACTCGAAGTTGTTTCCTGGGCCGGCTCCAAAAGCTCCGGTGTGGCCCGCAGGCATTACCACCACCATCGGAACAATTTTATTTTCAGCGATCAGGTTATCGAAAATCGCGTTCGCTTGACCAACCGTGCTCCATGAATCATCGCAGTCAAACGCGCCATGCAAAAGATAGAATACTGGATACGTTGCAGTGCTTGATTCGTAGCCAGGAGGGGTGTAAACATGAAGCCGACGACTGCGTTGCAAGGTCTTCGACTGGTAGTGAATCTCGGACACCGCTCCGTGCGGCACATCACGCATGTCGAACCAAGGGGAACCGGGTACTTGAATCATACTCCAGGCATTGCCGTTCGACTCGCTCGTCTTGCTATTGCGAGGATCCAAGACAGCCAGACCGTCGACCATAAACTGGTAACGGTAAGCGCCGGCCGGTACTCCTTGCGTTTGAACTTCCCAAACTCCATTCTCTCCTTTTTTCATTTCAAGTCCTCGGTTCGTCCCCGGGATATCACCCGCATTGAGCACGACTTTGCGTGCTTCAGGGGCGTAAATCCGAAAGGTTATTTTTGGATCTTGCGAAAATTCCACTGAAGCAAACGCGGGAGGTGGGGCTGGGGGTTGTGCTTGAAGCTCACCGCTAGGGACTGCTAAGAGAGCCATCAAGCTCAATGCGATTGCAAGCGATCGAAAAGGTGAGTTTTGGTTGGCTGTAAAGCTATGTGTAAAGGGTCGATGGAATAGAAGCATGTGGAAGTGATCGTAGAGTCGAAAAGTGAGAGTTGGAAAGTGCGAGTTGAAAAGTGCGAGAAGGGGATGAAGGGTGTCAGTGGGTGAGTGATGAAGTCACACAATGGGTGCGTTATTTGTTTAGGACACCGAGGTTTACCAACCAGCGTTGGCAAGCAGCTGGCCATTCGGAGGTACCTGGAATGTTCTTAGCAAGTCCGACGCCGTGGGGGCCTTTCTGGTAGACATGCAATTCACCCGGGACCCCTTTTTCGACCATGGCTTGGTAGAAGACCAAAGCATTTTCGACCGGGACAGGTTTATCTTCGACGGTGTGCATAAGGAACGTTGGGGGGGTGTCGTTGCGCACGTTGCGTTCGCTTGCGAATTGCACAAGGGTCTCTTTGGTGGCGTTCTCACCGAGCAGATTCACTTCGCTTCCTCGGTGAGTGAACGAGCTTCCCATGGAGATAACGGGGTAGCAAAGAATGGCGAAGTTCGGTCGCGAGGATTCTTTGGCGATTGGGTCATTGGAGTTTTGCTCGCCGTTATCGAATTGAGTGATCACGGTGGAGACCAAGTGGCCACCGGCGGAGAATCCCATGATTCCGATTTTCTCGGGATCGATGTTCCATTCCCGAGCCATCGCACGGGAGATGCGGACTGCGCGCTGGGCATCTTGGAGGGGTGCTGGGTGCCCATAACCTTTTCCTCGGTGTCGGTAGTCGCATAGGATAGCGGTCAAGCCGATCGAGTTGGCCCATTCGACCATTTGCTTACCTTCGTGGTCCATAGCCAAACCGCCGTAGCCGCCACCAGGACAGATGATCAAAGCGCCGGTCGGTTTTTCCGAGGCGATTTTTCGAACGGTAATCTTGGGTGTATCTTTCGGCTCTTTTCCTAGGGCTCCAGGAGCGCCTTGGCTCCAAAGTGGTACTTCGATGTCTTTGGATGCGTCTGCTGCGGTTTC
>CAIJIZ010000596.1 GCA_903820735.1 uncultured Pirellula sp. | reverse complement strand
TCTTCAACGATGGTAAGGGGAATTTCACCAAGGATCGTTGGCAGAGTTTAGGGGCGGAATCGGCAACGACGATGGTAGCTGCCGATTTCAATGGGGACGGATGGGTGGATATTGCCGCTCCGCATCGCGATGGGGGTGCAAGCCGGATCTTTTTCAATGATGAGACGATGAGTTTTCAAAAGTCATCCACCTTTGGGCCCGAGGTATCGTCAACGCGTGCTTGTGCTGCCGGGGATCTGAATCGCGACGGTTCCGTCGACTTAATCGTTGGCGATGAACAGCACGGAACGAAGGTTTACATCAACGATGGTAGCGGACGCTTTGTGAAGTCGGTTGGGATCGGAGACTTGAAACGTGAGGCATACGCCATCGCTGTGGCTGATTTGAATCAAGACGAACATCTCGATGTGATTGTTGGATACTCCAAGGGTGGGAGCAAGGTGTTTTTGAACGATGGGTCCGGCGTTTCGTTTAAGGAGAGTTCGCTCGGTGATGGTAAAGGGGCCGTTTACGGGATTGCAATTGGGGACATCAATGCGGATGGGAAACCAGACGTCGTCCAAGGACGTAGCGAAGCGACGAATACCGTTTTTTATAACCAAGGTTCGGTTGATGAATCGCTTCCATCGCAAGCGGAGAATGTTTCTTGGTTGAGATTTCCCGGTGTAGCTGGGCCTGGGAAGGGGAAGCACATTGTATTGATCTCGGCAGAACAAGAGTATCGCAGTGAGCAGTCCATGCCGATGATGGCGAAGATACTCAGCGAGCATCATGGGTTTGATTGCACGGTGCTCTATGGGGTAAATGCTCGTGGTGAGGTGGACCCGACAATGCCGGTTTACCCCGAGAAGGGTAAGGAAGCGGAATTCAAGGAGCACGACATCCCTGGTCTTGAACAGCTTGCTACTGCGGACCTTGTGATTTTTTTCACGCGGTTACTTACGTTGCCTCAATCTCAGATGGAGCAGATCGTCGATTACGTCGATTCGGGAAAACCCATCATCGCATTGCGAACGGCCAATCATGGATTTCGCGGGCCGTTACCTTACAAGATCAATGGAAAGCAAGTTCGATGGGGTGAAGATGTTTTAGGGGGTACGTTCCTCAATCATCATGGGCGTTGGCATGCGGACTCGACGCGTGGATTTTTTGATAAGGACAATCAGCAGCATCCGATCCTTGCGGGGGTCGCCGATATTTGGGGGGACTCGGACGTTTATCGGACTTACAAAGAAGGGACTAGCCTGCCGGCGGAATGTACACCGCTTGTATGGGGGCAGCCTTTACTTGGTCGCAAGCCTGAAGACGGGCCGAACGAGAAGCTCGAGCCCCTTCCTGTAGCGTGGATCAAGCCTTGGAAGACGAGCAGCGAAAAGATCGCGCGTGTTTTTCATTGCACGATGGGTAGTGGGATCGACTTGAAAAACCCCGGCTTGCGCCGACTTGTGATCAACTCGGCTTATTGGTGCATGGGGATGGAGGGAGCAATTTCCGCTGATCGCAGCGTGGAGATTGTCGGGAGTTACGAGCCGCTCGAAAGCGGGTTTAACTACGATGAGCTTGGGGTAAAGCCTCGTCCTGTTTCCTACTATCGCTTACAATCGACGAAACCATGAATAGACTTTATTTGTTGATTGCAGTGTTGCTTGGCAGCCTTTCATCTTTCGCGGGTGATCCGGCGATTCCAGGAGACCATCCCCTTACTCAGGCGCAAGCAGGTAGTGTGCTGATTGCACAGCTGCGATGTTCCGCTTGTCATGCCGGAGTTCAGCAGGCATCTGAGTTAGAGAAGAAGGCTCCGGAGTTAGCAGAAGTCGGTGCGCGGATATCACCGGAGTATCTCCGTCGATTTTTGGCTTCTCCGTCGGAAGCTCATCCCGGGACGACGATGCCCGATATGTTGGCGTCACGCAGCGCAGCGGAGCGGCAAGAGATTGCGGAAGCTCTGACTCATTTCTTGGTCTCGCAAACGACTCGAGAGGTACCAATCAAATCGCCTGAGCCGGCCGATCTGAAGCTTGGTAAAGAGTTGTATCATTCGATCGGCTGTGTCGCTTGTCACGGCCCGAGGGAACCCTTGCTCGGAATGCAGTTGGGCTCTGAGGCTGACGAAGAAGAGGAAGAAGAGAACGAAGCTAAAACAGACGGTGTAGCTGCTGACGGTGCAGCTGCGGGCGGTGCAGCTGCTGGGGGTGAAGACGAGGGAGGAAGTGCTGCGAGGACTTCGAAGAGGACCGTCAAGCCGATGGAAGTATCCCTTGGGCATGTTGCGTCGAAGTACAGTGTCGAGTCGTTAAGTGAGTTTTTGTTTCATCCGCTGCAAGTGCGAAGTTCTGGGTTGATGCCCGACATGAAATTGACAGCGAGCGAATCGCAAGCGATCGCAGGGTACTTGGTAGGCGAGCAAGGGGCCGGCTTTACGCCGCTGGTGCCCGACGGTGCGTTAATCGAAGCTGGTAGGAAGTACTTTCAATCGCTGAACTGTGCAGCTTGTCATGCCATTCCTGGAATGCAAGCCGCAGAGGCGGTTGGCACACTCAAGGGAGGAGACTTGGGTGGTGGCTGTTTATCGATGAGTTCAGTTAAAAAGGAAGGGGACCGGAGCCTTCGATTTAATCTTGAAGAGCAGCAGGTGGCGGCGATCCGCGCGGCGATTGAGGAGAAGTCGAAAATTGATTCGGTGGTTGATCCGAAGGTTGATTCGGTCGTTGATTCTGAAGCCGTGGCTTTAGCGAAGTCACTTACCGCTTTTCGTTGTGTTGCTTGCCATGTTCGGGATGGATACGGTGGGGTTCATGAATCGCATAGCCCATTTTTCAAAGGGAGCGAATTGAATCTTGGGGATGACGGTCGGATTCCTCCACCGCTGACGCTCGTGGGTGCGAAGTTGCAGCCGAATTGGATGAAGAAAGTCCTTTTCGACGGGGAGAGTGTTCGGCATTACATGGAGACCCGAATGCCGCAGTATGGGGCGACTAACTTAGCGCATTTGCCGGGGCACTTTCGCCGGTTAGATGTTTTGGCTGGGCCGCAGATGTCGATCCCGAGTCCGGAGAGTCGCAACGAGGCGGAGCGTGAGCGAGAGAAACTGCTACGCGCTGCCGGTCGTGAGTTGCTTGGCGATAAGGGAGCGAATTGCGTTGCGTGTCATCGATTCAATTCTAAAGGGGCCAACGTTAATCAAGGGATCGAGTTGTTGACGAGTTACGAGCGGCTGGAACCCGCTTGGTTCTATCATTACTTGCGAAACCCTGGAGCTTTCCGCCCTCGTACGGTGATGCCCAGCGCTTGGCCGGATGGTGTGTCTGCATTTACGAACATTCTCGATGGTGATTCGGATCAGCAGATCGCTTCGATTTGGTATTACCTGTCGCTTGGTACATCGGCGGCAGATCCGTCGGGTGTCCGATCGGTCAGCACTCGGTTAGAAGTAAGCGATCAAGCCATGGTGCATCGAGGACGCAGTCGCGTCGCGGGGTATCGGGGGATCGCGGTGGGGTTGCCTGAGAGAATCAGTTACGCCTTCAATGCGGAGACTGGAACATTGTCGGCGATTTGGCTGGGGAACTTTATTGGGGTGAATTGGAGTGGGCAGGGTTCGGGGGATTTTAATCCTGCGAGTGAACCTATCACGCTTGCTCAAGACGTCTCGTTTGCTCAGTTGTCAGACGATACAGCCGCTTGGCCATTGATGCCGGTCATGACGAAAGAAGCGCCGGCCAATCCAGATCCGCTTTATCCGAAGAATGTTGGCTATCAGTTTCGAGGCTACTATCTGGGTGACGATTCGATTCCTACCTTTCAGTATCGCAGTGGGGATGTTGGTATCGAAGATCGTTGTCAGGCTGTAGGTGAAGCGGAGCAGCGTGGACTTAAACGGGTTTTGCAGTTCGAGGCTACTTCGCCGCAAACGCTTTGGTTCCGAGTGTTGGTAGGAGAAGTAATTCGTGAGTCAGATAACGTCTACCGCAGTGGTCGTTTGCGTGTAACGATTCCTGGATTGGAAGCGAAGTTGAGGTCGCTATCCGACGAACCACCGAAGTCCGAATTGCTGTTGCGTTTGGAAGTTCCTCAAGGCAAATCCACACTGGAGTTCTTGTATGAACCGATTGCTAAGTAGTATTTTGCGACTGTCGTGTCCGTTGGTGGTGCTCGTGGTGTCTGTCGCCGGAAGCGTGCGCGCTGAAGATGTCGGCAAGCGATGGGGGACCGAGGAACGCGAACGGGAATATTATCCGATCGTCAACATTCCGTTGCCCAAGGATACCGTCATTGAAGCGGGTGCAATCGCTGTGTTGCCTGA
Organism: uncultured Pirellula sp.; assembly: GCA_903820735.1. Classification (GTDB taxonomy): domain Bacteria; phylum Planctomycetota; class Planctomycetia; order Pirellulales; family Pirellulaceae; genus JBKCUI01. Next base: position 858 of record CAIJIZ010000596.1, on the reverse strand, counting down.
CGGACGGGTTGCGGTGGGAACTCGGCATGGTGAGATTTATTTCATCGATGGGGTCGACGCTTTGAAGCCGACTCCGTCGTTCCACCGCTTTGCATCGGGGCTTGATGAGATCTTTGGATTGGTTTGGCAAGATAATGCGATGCGGGTCACGCAAAGCTGTGAGCTGACTCGCGTGAGCGATTCGAATGGAGATGAAGTTGCGGATCGCTTTGAGACGATTTCGGACGCTTGGGGATACGCGAACTACCACGAGTATGCGTTCGGATCAAAGGTGGATGAGCAAGGGAATCAATTCGTCGCTCTAGGTTTGTCGGCATCCTACTATTCCCATGCTTGGAATCGCGGGTTCATTATGAAGGTCGCGGCGGATGGCAAGACCACCGCATATGCGAGCGGTTTGCGCAGTCCGGGTGGTATCGGCTTCGACGAGCATGACTCGCTGTTTTACATCGAGAGCCAGGGGCCTTGGAATTGTTCATGCAGTTTGAAAGCGGTTTCAGAGAATAGTTTTCATGGTCATCCTGCGAGTTTCAATTGGTATCCCTATTCGCCGGAGTTAGGGGACGTACCGCAGGTGCCGAATTCAGGTACTCGGATCGTGACGGAGAAGAACCGCGTGAAGCAGCTTGTTCCATACGCGGTGGTTTTTCCTTACATTCGCATGGGGCGATCGATCAGTGCGTTCAATGTGGACAAGACGCAGGGTAAGTTTGGGCCGTTTGAAAATCAGCTATTTCTAGGCGACTACACGCAATCGATCATCATGCGGGCGACGACCGAGCAGGTTAACGGCGTCTGGCAGGGAGCTTGTTACCCCTTTCGTGAGGGGCTTTCAACGGGGATTCTAAACGTCGAATT
>CAIJIZ010000595.1 GCA_903820735.1 uncultured Pirellula sp. | reverse complement strand
CTAGCAACTCCAATCCCGCTACTGAAGTTCGAGGTGGTAGGCCCCCGACCAAAGACCGATGCAAAGGTGACTGTTGGGACACCGATTCGTCCGAACACTCCGATCCTACCTAGTGAAATCGTGACGACTCGGACATTTGATCTTGGGCGAAAGAATGGTTCTTGGGTGATCAATGATCAACTCTACGAACCTGAGCGAATTGACGCTTCTCCAGTCCTTGGAACCGCTGAGCGATGGATTCTTACGAACAACGGAGGTGGATGGTGGCATCCGGTGCACATTCACTTGGAATCGCACCAGATCCAATCGATCAACGGTGCTCCGCCTGCACCTTGGGATGCTTACAAGTCCGACACCTGCAATCTGCCAGGTGGTTCGACCGCAGAAATCTTCATGAAGTTCCGCACGTTCAAGGGACCGTTTGTGTTCCACTGCCACAACGTGGAGCACGAAGATGTTCGAATGATGTGCAACTTCGAAACCATCTAAGGTTTCGAGTTATCACATCGCGAACCTGCGGTTGCAGTTTCTTGTTTTAGGGCTGATCGTCATCGGTTGGCCCTCTTTAGTGGTTGAGTATCAGAATCGTTGTCGATGCGTTGGTGTCCTCATGAAGCGTTATGTCAGTTTTGCTCTGTTTGTGCTTGGGATAGCCGGTTGTTCCTTCGCTGCTTATCGCTTGGGTAGCAATCGAGTAGAGCAATTGGCAAGCACCAGCGGTTCGGATTTGGTTTCTAACCAAGGTTTGGTGGTGACACCTCCACCCGTTGGTAATCGTCGATCGGATAAATTCGCGAAAGTGAATTTGACGACCCACGAAGGCAAACCGATTCGCTTCTACGAGGATTTGGCCAAGGACAAGAAGATTGCTGTGAACTTTATGTACACGGTGTGCAAAGGGATTTGCCCTGGTATGACCGCGAACATTAAAAAGGTTCGTGAGGATTTGGCGAAGGAAGGGGTCGACGACATCTGCTTTGTGTCGGTCTCGATTGAACCAGACAAAGATACACCAGAACGACTTGCAGCTTACATGGAAGTCAACGGGATTGAAAACAAGCCAGGGATGTGCCCTTGGATTTTCCTAACCGGTGATATCCAGGACATCGACCACTTGCGAAAGTCGATGGGAGTCTACGATTTGGATCCTGCGATCGATGAAGACCGCACGCAGCATGGCGGCATATTGACCTTTGGGAACGACCGGACGAATTGGTGGTGTGCTTCACCTGCCCTGCAACCTACGCAAAAACTCAAGGATGTTATCTTGCGAATCACGCGGGAACGCGCTCCGATCCGTCCATCGGTTTCGAATCCGTTGCCGTTGGCATCTCGGTAAGGCATTAGGCTTTAGGCATTAGGCATTAGGCGTTAGGCGTTAGGCTTTAGGCTTTAGGTTCGGGCAAGCAGCTGACGGGCGTAGCTGGTGGGTTTCGCGGTCGGTGTTTGACCGGGCTTATGAACTGGTGGTTGTGGGTTGTTGCTGTGGTGTGGGGACATCAGGGGCCGACCGCTTCACCACACCCTACGCGCGGCCCCCCTGCTCCCCCTTAATACTCCCCTGCGGGGTATAAACTACGGCAAGTAGTTTAGAGTGTAGTAAGCGTCGGTATGGAGTAGTCCCCTGCCCTGCTCTGCTGAACTGGATTGCTCAGCTGAGTCTGCTTGCACCGCTGCGCGGATGCCTTTGGACACCAAGTGGTGGACATGGCCACGTTGTAAGCCGTCGATTTGCAATTCGACCCGCAAAGCATCGCTGGAGAGTTTCGCGGATTTGATTTGTGGCTCGGTGGCATCTACTTCTGGACTGCCATAAGCACCTTGGTAAATGTAAGTGAAGGTCTTCATGGCATATGAGGAAATGTCTTCGGCGCTTGCTCGATCGACGGGCTGCGTGAAGACCAACTCAAACCCTCCTTTAATCGCTTTCATCTCGAGTATCTCGAAGGGGACTTTGCCAGTCCAATCCAGTCGTTGTACGCAGAAGCTTTTGGTTCCCCGTGAGCCCCAACCTCGATTGGTTCCACCGACGAAGAGTTTGCCATTGGGTTCCATCTGGAGTCCTACCACTCCGCAATCGAGCCCTTCGCGGAACGGGAAGCAAGCACCCTGGTAGTGGCCTTGTACTTTTTCCATATAGCAACGCATTACCGTCGAAAAAGTCTGGTCGCCGACGAACATTTGGTTTTTGAAAGGTCCGAATTGGCCGTCGGTGGTATCGCAAGCGATTCCGGCGGCGGATTGTCCCATTTTGCCGTAAGGGAAGAGAATCGCGGGTGGTTCGTATTCGGGTATCTTGTCGGCCTCCACCATGAAACGGCTGCCGTCTTTTGGCTCTTTCGGTTTTGCTCCCATTTCCGAAGCGGCTTGCTCGTACCATTTGAAACCGCCTGGGTGTCCGACGAACTTCTTGGGCATCAAGTGCTTCAGTGCGCAGGTCCCGTTCCATGGGCCTTGGTTGTCGGTGTAGAAAACATCACCTGCTGCGTTCATTCCGATACCACCGGGAGATCGAATACCGCTGGTGGTGGGCAAGGTTTTCCCATCGGGGGTGGCTCGCACGGCCCAACCGCGATACAGGGTGTCGCTTCCGAAAGAACCGGTCAAGCACAGTACAACCCATATGTTTCCGTCTTTGTCGAATTTCGAACCGAATGCGTATTCGTGGTAGTCCCCTGTGATTTGCCAGCCATCGGCGACGACTTCGAATTCATCGGCTTGGCCGTCCCCATCGCTATCCTTGATGCGCGACACATCTGGTCGTTGGGTGACGTAAAGCCAACCGTCTCGATAGGCCATGCCAAGGGGTTCGTGCATGCCGTGCGCGAATCGTTTAAATTGCTCCGAGGAAACTTCGTCTGAATCAGGGTTTTCAATCAGCCAAATCTCCCCGCGTCGCGAAGCGACAGCCATTTTGCCGTCAGGCATTCTTTGGAACGACGTAGCTTCAAGTTCAACTCCTTCGGGGACTTCGAACGAATGAATTGCGTAGTAATCGGATTCTTTGGGAATCTGCTTGCTTGCGGATTCGGCTTTCTCTTGAGCGACAAGAGAGTCCATCGGGGCGATCAAGCTGGTGGACGTAATCAGCGCGAGGCTGGCAGCAGCAACACTTGCTCGAATTCGAGAACGAAGAACAGAGCGGATCGACATGTCTATACTCTTGGTGTTGAATGAAGTTCGATTGTTTTTGAACGGGTTCGATAGGTGTTGAGCGTTGGATTGATGATGCTCAAGCGAGCCGGTGCTCAAACCATGAAGCTACCAGCGGAGGTAATATTCGATTGGCGTGCCGACCGATGAGAGTGGCAGGACAAGTTCTCGTTTTCCCTTTGATTCACGTACGAGAACAGACTTAGCAAGTTTCTCATCGATAGTGATCTGGTATTTCTCGTCGACGGACCAAGTGTTTGCAGCGATGGACTTGATGGCATCCCCTGAAGCGAGTCGCATCATCCAGACACCTTCTGTGCTCGGTGATGTCGCTTCTGATAACTTGATCGATCGTTTAAGACCAGGAGCATCGTTGGGACCTGGGCTGAGTTCTGAGCGGTCTTCAACGATTCTGTCGTTTAGGCGGTATCGAAATGTTGGCACGCCAGCTTGATCCAATCGATAACCTAAGAACTTGGCTTTTTCGTTGACTTCTTTTGCCTCTGGCCAGTCTGCATTTGCGTCTGCAAGCAAAGCGATTGGGGTGGAGGATTCGTAATTGAGGACGAGATCCCCGAGGGGTTTTTGACGTCCCACACCACGGTCACGCCAATGCATCGACGCATCGATGAATTGACCTTGCCAGAGTTTGGCGATGTTCATCGTTTGGGCATCCCAAGCGATATTCAGTCCACCTGGGTAGCCGACGGCGATTCCGCGGGCTGAAAGGCCATCAAGGAAATTTCGGTAGATAATGGGGCGATCGGTCGCTTCAAGAACGATTTGGTTGCGTTGTAGTCCTTCAGGAGTGGCGGCTTGACCTCCCTGCGAGAGGTATTTCCAAAGGGCTCCGATTTGATGCTCGGCGTTACCTTCGTAGACGCTCTTGAGGACGCTAGTCCCTTCTGGAAAGCTTGCTGGCATTCGAGTACCGGGCCGATATTTTGTTGGTTCGAGCATGTAGCGGTGGAACCATTCAGGGCGTAGTCGTTCGGTCATTGTCAACATGTTGATAGCTTGGATGCCGACAGCTCGTTCGTTACCGAAGGTATGGCACTGGGCACAGGAGAGTCCTTTGTTGCCGGCGAGCAATCGACCGGCGGCGATTGTTCGAATCTCAGCTTCATCTGCCGTCTTTGCTGGTCGGTCGGCAGCGAGGTTTGCTACAGCTGCTCGATCTGTTTGTTTCCAGTGTTCCGCTAAGCCTTGGGCTGCATTCCCGTATTGAGGCATGCGGACAAGCATATAAGGTCGGTTACGGGCGCCTTGGGAGAGCACGCGATCGAGATAATTGTCGTTGAGTTTATCTCCAACGCCGGTGAGTCGAGGAGGCAAGCGACCTTCGTCACCCATTTCAGGGATCGTTGAAGTAAACAAATCGAGTTTATCGGATTCTGGGCCACCGAAGTCATTTCGTTGGTGGCAAGCGACGCAGTTGAGTTTAGCAAGGGTGTATTTCGAATGAATCTCCGGTGCACTGAGTTGTTCGCTTGGGGTTTTCAAAGCCGCGACGATAGCGTCTTTTTGGAACGAGGATAAGCGATAGTCAGGCAATCCGTTGGGTACGGAATTCGCTAAGCATCCTGCGTCGAGGTTGAGTTGCTCGATGGCCGGTGCTCGAGCGAGTTTTGAAGCATTTCGATCGGTGTCTTTCATGGCGTGGCACTGAACGCAACCGACCGATTCAAAGAGAGTTTTCCCACGGCTAATCAGATTCGTATCCGTGTCCGCAGCGTCATCTTTTTTGTCGGTTTTCTTCGGTTGCCCCGGTTCGACTTGGAGCCAGCCGTCGATGCTTTGACGTACAAATTGTTGGCTTTCCCATTGCAGCTCCAACGTGGCTTCGCCGCCACCTTGGAAGTACTCTACGAGGAGTTGATGGTTACCAGCGGCGAGTTCGATTTCTCCGCTTTGTGTTTGATGGGGGTGAACTCCATCGACATCTACGATTTTCTTGCCGTCGACGAGCAAGCGGGACCCGTCGTCGGATCCGAGATGAAATCGGACTTTCGAGGGGGCGTCGAGAGTGACGTAGGATTCGAATCGCAAGGCGTAGTTGTTGTTACGTCCTGAGACGGATAGATCGAAGCCTTCGCAGGTACCCGATGCGACCGGGGTGAGCTCGTCGAAATTCGGAAGTTTGTTCCAGCTACCTTCGTACAACTTGTACTTGGTATTCGGACTAACATCGTTAGGGTCAACGGTGGGCAAGAGATAGTGAGCTAGATCTCGCGATTCGTTATCATCGAGATGCATTCCTGGCATGCGGTTCGAGGGGCGGACGGTATGTGGTTGTTTGAGGAAAATAGCCAATCCGTCGAGCGAGTATTTTTTCGAAAGATCTGGCAGCGGGATTGAGGTTGCGGTTAAGCGTGATCCGTCAGGCATTGCATGGCAAACGGCGCACCCGACACGGTCGTAGATTTGCTTTCCCCGCTGTGCAGCTTGGGCGTCTACCCGAGAATGTCTTCTGGTTTTCCCTGTGGATTCGAGGTAAGCACCGATTGCTTTTGTCACATCGGCTTTGCTCTTTTCATCGAGTCCATGCAGTAAATCGGGCATGGTCGTTCCCACTTTTGCGCCGTGGACATCGGCAAGCATCTGTGCGATGTATCCAGGACGGATTCGATTGCCAACTTGCTCGAGCAAAGGTGCTTCTTTTCGTTCGAAGATTCCGGCAAGTTTACCAGCATCATGGCAGCTTAAGCAACCGAGTTCGCTGATGAGTATTTGACCGCTGATGGCTTGATCGGTCGGGTTACTGCTGGCGGCTGCGAGACGTTCATAACCTGCCACACGGGGGCGTTGTGCGACGCGTTGTGCATCCATGGGTACAAGCCAAATGTTGCGGTAGGCAACAGGGTTACCGTGGTCTTGGAGGTACAGCGGTCCATCTTTGGGGGATTCACCGTTGGGTGCGGCGGTCGTGGACCCTGGGACTTTGCGGTCTCGATGAATAGGGAATCCGTTGAGCCAGACGGTAAGAGTCGCTTCAGAAGTTTTCTTGCCATCGGCATCCCATCGAGGGGCTACAAATTCGACGTCGTAGGTTTGCCAAGTCATCGGTGGTAGGCATGCGTTGAACTCTGCGGCACTGACACCGTAGATTGCACCGCAGGTGTTCCCCTCGTTTTCAAAACCAAACGAATCGAGGACTTGGGTCTCGTAGCGTCCTTGGTGGTATACCCCTGAATTACCGCGACCTTGGCCCATGGCATCTGGAACAAATGGGGTTCGGAATTCCAAGTGCAAGCGATAGTCACGAAACATTTCCTTGGTGGTACAACCGGCCAACAGGTGGTTTCCCTCGATGAGTTTCGCACCGTTAGCCCAGTTTTTATCGATCGATTGCTGGGTGCCGTCAAAAAGAACGATGGCGGACGATGGCGGCTTGGCACCGAGGGTGGGGCTCGATCTTGAAATCTTCTCGGAGCCGTCGAGTAGGTCTTCTACTTCTTGAGTGTCCAATTCATTGATGGCTGGTGGGCTTTGATCCCATCCGGCGCCTGGCAAACCACCTTGGAAGATTGATACGCGGTAGTTGTCGGCTGCTAGAGCTGCGATTTGGATACCACGACCGGCCTTGAGATACTCACCTTGAATCTCCAATCTCTTGGCGGCTTCTTGAGCGTTCACAATGCAAGAAGCAATTGGTAGTTGCGAGCTGGCAAAGCCCAAGATAAGGAGCAAGGCGATCGATCGCAACAACAAGCGAAGGAGACCACTTTGAGATTGGGTTGATGCCAAACGCATCAACCGTGCGGATTGAAAGTCAGTTCTCATGAGAATGTATTGCAAGAGATTAAGGAGGGCTTTTTGAGGATTGATTGAGGGGAAGACCTTTGGGGATACCCCCCGTTTTCAGGGTTGTAGCATAGTCAACGGCGCAAGTGGAATAAACTAGGGATGGGAAGAATCTTTTGCGTTGATGTGTGCATCCTAATAAAAGCGGTGCCGCGCAAGCGGCCCGGTGAGATCCCGGGGCCAAATCGATCGACCAAGAAATGCAATTGAGCCGTGTAAGCCAAACACCGGGCGACTTGCGCCGCACCGCTTGCAGTGAGACACCGGGCGGCTTGCGCCGCACCGCTTGAAGTGAGGCACCGGCTGACCGATGTTTCCACATTGGCGATGTGAATTGTTGGCGATGTGAATTGGATTAAACCAATCGCTACGGATCCTGAGGCTGCATTCCGAGTTGTTTCATTTTGCGGTAGAGATTCGAGCGTTGAAGTCCCATTCGCTCGGCAGCTTGTGTAATGTTTCGATTACACGCTTTGATTTGCTGTTCGATGTATTTTGCTTGGAAGTCCGAGGTGGCATCAGCGAGCGACTTTGATAGATCGACGATCGAGTTGTCGTCTTCTTGATTGCTTCGTGGTGAGCGGACGAAATCGATTTGGGTATCATCGATGATGTCCTCGGAGGTCAAGTATGCGACCCGTTCGATGATGTTTCTGAGCTCACGAACGTTGCCGGGCCAATCATGAGAGCTGAGCCGTTTTTTTGCGGATGCGGACAGTTGCGGTTTGCTTCGTCCTATTTTGTTGCAGAACGTGGTGAGAAAGTAATCGGCCAATTGCAGTACATCTTCACCGCGGGAACGCAGTGGAGGTAATTGGATCGTTACGACTGTGAGTCGGAAATAAAGGTCTTCGCGAAACTTCTTGTTTCTGACAAGTTCGACGAGATTCTGATTGGTAGCAGCAATGACTCGTACGTTTACTGGGATGGCCGCTGATCCCCCTACACGCACGACGACTTTCTCTTCAAGTACCCTTAAGAGTTTCGCTTGGCCTGCCAAGCTCATATCCCCGATTTCATCGAGGAATAAGGTCCCGCCGTTAGCGAGTTCAAATTTTCCATTACGCGTTTCATGGGCGTCAGTGAAAGCCCCTTTTTCATGGCCGAACAACTCGCTTTCGAGGAGTGTTTCGGTAATTGCAGCGCAATTCACGGCGATGAAGGGCTCGAATCGGCGTTTGCTTTGGTAGTGTATTTGCCGCGAGACGACTTCTTTGCCAGTCCCGTTTTCTCCCAGGAGCAATACCGCAAGATCCGTGTCACCAACTCGTGTGACGGTGGTTTTCAGTTGAATCATCTCGGATGAATGGCCAATCAACTGGACTTGAGAAGCCGCGTCTTTGGTGAGCCGATCGCGAGTTTGGATCAGCCGTTGCATGGTTTGGGTATTGGAGAGGGCGGCAGAAGCGTGGCGAGCGAGTTCCAGCAGATCGTTTTCGTCTTGAAGATCAAACCTGCCATCTGCGTGATTGATAACTTCGAAAACCCCCATCGGCTTTCCTCTTGGATCGATCAACGGAACTGCAAGGAGTGAGTCGGTTCGATATCCGCTGCTTGTGTCTACTTTGCGATCGACTTCGTCGGTTGGATCGGAGCGATCCCATCGTCGAGGTTGTTCGGAGGCGAGCACTGCACCGGCAAGTCCTTTGTCGTCGGCGATGCGCAATGGTTTGCCTTCCATTCCAAGGGCTGGGTGGCCGACCAATTCTCGTGCAGGTTTATCCCAAAGGAAAATGCTCGCTCGGTCGGATCGCAAAAGCCTGGTGGCGGCCTGCGCCATATCTTGCAAAAGGCGATCGAGGTCTTGGTGAGTATGCCAGTTGGCAGCGACTTCCAAGATTTGGTTTAGCCGGATAACTTCTCTGGAATTCTTTTGTTGGCGATACCAACTATCGATGGCTTGTCCTAACAAACAGTAGTGTTCTCGGATTGTTTCGAAGTCAGGACCTTTAAGGAAGTTTTCTGGCAGGCCGGCAGGGGCATCGAATGCAATGCACGCGATTAGGTCAGGTGCATTGGAGGAAGGGATGGGAAGCAAGACCCAAGCTCCAGATACTTGAGGTCGGCGAGAGTCCAAGCAATCGCTCAAAGCGGTCATCGGGATATTTGCTGCCGAGACCGAGGGCTTGCCTACGGAGACGATCGACTTCCATGCTCCTTTGGAAGCTGTCATGACTATCGAAGCCGTCGTTGCGATGGACCCGGTCAGATGTGAAGGGGTCAGCAGCGAAGCGATAGGATCGTGCAAGAGTTGATCGATCGACCGGGCTCGGTCGATCGAAGCGAATAGGTGATTGGCGAACGTAGTCGAAGGCATGCTGGTCGCCCCCTTTTCTCAGCGACTCGAAACGCTGATGCTACTCATCCTCTGAGTGTTCCGTCGGTTCGGTCAAAAACCAGCTCAAGAGCAAACCGATCAATGCATAGCTTCCGGCCACGATTGCTCCGACGAGCGCAATCTTACCTGGATCGGGTGGCTTTGACTGCGAGAAGGTAATCGTAATGAATGCGGCGAGGGTACCCAGCACACGACCACCGATGTTGGCTGCAAAGCTTTCTCCGGTACCGCGCAGGTGAAGTGGAAAGACGCGAGGTATGTAATTACCCCAGAAACTGAATTGAGCCACCGTTAAAAATCCAGCTGCAAATATCCCGATCTTGATCCACAGAAGCGAATCCTCGGCCTTATAGGAGGTGCTTATCCAATAGAAGAGTAACGGAACGAAAATCACTGCTGGGATTAAGAACCACCGCAACTGAGTTTGGCGACGTAGGATTACGAGGGCGAGATAAGCGAAAGCGACCCGACCGATGAGACCACCTACTTCTTGGAAAATTGTTACCTTGGCGATCTCTTCGTCCTTGTAGTTTCCGATGATGGAGTTCTTTCGTGGCGGCGGCAGGGGTTTGCCGAGCTCTTGCTCGATCCTGGTGATCTCGACTTCTCCCTTGCTTGTGGCATCTTTGACGATAGCAGCATGGCCTGAGAGTATTTGTGGTAATTGCTGGATAGCGCCGAAGGCGATTCCATAACTTGCCGCATACATCAGGGTGGTGATGATGGTTGTTTTCGCAAGTGCGGGGGAGAAAAGTTCAAGGATACTCGGTCGTTTCAGTAGTCCGGCGAGTTTCTTCTCTTGCCACTTCGGAGACTCGGGTAGGAATGGGCGGATGATGATTAAAGGCAACGCTGGGATCACTCCCGAGATCAGCGTGTAACGCCACGCCTCGTGGTCACCATAGATTGCTGGAAGCATTTTTCTCTGTGCTAACATGGCGGCTAGAACCGCGGCACTGCCGACGAGTAAACCGCCGATCGATGAGAAGGCTTGTGTGTAACCGAGGGCCTTCTCTTTCATTTTTGAATCGTCAAAAAGTTCTGCGAGCCAAGCGATAGCGGCTACGAACTCGACGCAAACACCGATGAACACAAGGCAACGGCAGACGAGCAGCATGTACAGGCTGGTGGAGAATCCTGCGGCGAGAGCTGAAAATGCGTACAGGAGAATCGACCAAGTCAACACACGGCGGCGACCTAAGACGTCCGTCAAGTACCCGCCGAGGAGTCCAAACACGCCGCCGACTAGGGCCGGGACGAAGAACAAAGTTCGAGCCCAGAGAACATAGTTGTCGCCACCAGGAACCCATAAGGCCATAACTTCTGGCCGGGGTGTGCCCCCTTTAACCATGGCTTCAACGATCGGGCTGCTCAACGATGCGATCGCTGGTTTAATAATCAGCGGCAGCATCAGCAGTTCGTAGATGTCAAATGCGAATCCGATTGATGCCATGACCAAGATAAGCCACACCGTCGTCGAGTTTGGCAGTGAAGATGATTTCGAGTCAGGCTCAGCGATGGGAGTACTCATCGGATTCCAAGGTTAGTAGGTGGGGGAAGGTCAGGAGGTGGGCCGGCCGACGAGCCGAGGATTCTGTGAATTGAACTCGATCGTCGATTGATGGGCACAATCATACCTTGGATTTGTTTGTCTCGCTAGCAATGGAAAAAGCCCCGCCGGTGGCGGGGCTTTTTGAAGGATTAGTTAGATTAGCGGGCTATGCCACCGGTATTAGCGATCGGGCTCACTGCGGTTGGGCTCACTGCGATCTGGATCGCAGTGATTAGTTCCAGCCTTCTTGCTCGAAGAACTTGTCTACGGAATCCAAGTACCCTGGTGCACCGATTGCAGGAGGTGCTGCGGGGTTGACTGGGACCCAGACGAGATCTGAGGAGCTAGCTAGGACTCGAACCAATTGGAATCCGCTTCCGGCTTGAGTTCGCAGGAATTGCTTCTTCTCGGTGAGTGTTGCTGTGAATACTTGACCGTTTCCGCGCACCGCAGTGACGTAAGCCCGAGTTCCGTCGGCACTGAGTACGACTTCGTGGAATCTGTCACCCTCGAATCCATCCTTCTTCGATGTCCATTCGGTGTAGCCGGTGGTGTTGTTGACCACCGCGTACATGCCTCTGGATCGAAGTGTGGAGTCCTTCAAGTACAGGCTTGAGGCGAAGTACTCGATGGCTGTTCCGTAGGATGGAACGATACCAAGGACGCCGAAGCTGTGGGTGAAGTTTTGGTTACCAGGAGGATTGATCGTAAAGGTCTGCGAGCGGACCGCGGTGTTCGACTCGATCATCGCGACCGGGTTGACATAGCTGACCGTGTAGGTGCCAGGAGGCAACATTTCGAAATCGTAAGATCCGTCCGCTTCGGTCATTTCGGTGACACGAATGGTGTTCGCTGCGTTTGCAGGATCGGCATAACTGAGGGTGACTTCCACTCCACCGACTGGCAGTTCTACTAGGCCAGCGGCATTGTTGTCGTAGACACCATTGAAGTTGTCGTCGATGTATACCAAGCCCTTGATCGAGCTTGGCTGGAACGGATTGACCACGATGGTGAAGTTCCCAACATCTTCCAGCGGATTTGCTTGACCAGCCGTCGTTCCGTTATCTCGAATGCGATATTGGAAGTTGAAGGATTGGTCGATGCCGATCGGAGCGAAGTAGGTCAACGAGGTTCCGTTTGCGTTGAGCGTCAGGGTGCCTGGATAGGATTGCGGGAGGATTAGGTCGGTGATGGTCAAGGTTTGTCCCGATTCGTTCGGTGCACCCTTGTTCATCGCATCGAGGGCTTCTCTCAAGTCGATGACGGTTGTTACACCTGCGAAGACCGATCGGGTCAAGTCATCTGCAACGGGAGCTTGGTTGACTTCGCTCACGTAGAGGTTGACTTTGCCGGAAGCGGACAGGGAAGGCGTACCGTTATCGGAGATTTGGTAGGCGAAGGAATCGAGTCCATCGACCAGGCTATTGAAGAACTTCGGTGGGGTGTAGGAGAGAACGTTTCCGTTTTGCGTGATCGTTCCACCCTTGGCGGTAGTTAGCGTACCGATGATTGGGGTGAAGGAAATGCTTTGTGCGGACTCGTTATCAGGACCTGGCCTGTCCCCGGCTGTGACGCTTGAGACTGGAATGTCAATCGTGGTGTTTTCGTACCAAAGGGTAGGCGCGGTTGGCAAAGTCTTCTCGACGGTGATCGGTGCGTCGTTGACTTCGGTGACCCGGATGGTCAACGTTGCACTTGCGGACTTCGGATCGAGAACGCCGTTGGTTGTTCCGTTATCCAGGACGGTGTACCGAACGAGAACGTCGCCGTTGAAATCGCGAGTTGGAACAAATTGGATGTTCCCACCGACAACCGAGACGGTTCCAGCACCGGCGGTCAGTAGTTCAGCCGCAGTGATTGTCAGCGTTTGGCTGTCTTCGAAAGGACCACGGCTGATGTCGCTGGTGAACGCTTGGCCGTCGATCGTCAGCGAAGTGTCTTCGGCGACCGAAGCATTCTTGCCGAATGGCGCGGGCGGATCATTGACTTCGGAGATGTTGATCGTGATTGTGGCGTTGACTGGAACGCTATCGGGTTTCGTATCCGTCATTTGGTAGACGATATAGATCGGTCCACCGAAGACGTGGGCAGGTGCGGTGTACACGACACGATCGTCGCTCGGATCGTTCGGTGTATCCGTTCCTACAACGGTTGCCGTACCTTTGCCCGTCGCGGGTTGGGTCACAATCGACAAGAGTTTAGGAGCGAAACCGTCGTTCACAAAGTCGTTTGCTAGAACGTTGATTGGGTAGTCGGTGTCGACCGTCTTCTCGGAGGTTGAGAAGGAATCATCTGCTGCGAACGGGAAGGTTGGTGGCAGAATGAAGACTTCGGTACGAGCCGAGGAGCTCAAGCCAGCGAGGTCTTCGATCGCGTAGTTGAACGAGTCGAGTTGATTAACGATTCCGACTGGAGGGGTGTAGACTACGCGAGTCCTATCGGCGTTGACAGCAACGGTTCCACCCAAGGTGGTGGTCGTGACCGTGAACGGCTTGATCTTGATCGAATCGATGCTTGCTTCACCCGGACCAGGGCTGTCGTTTCGCATCACGTCGAGCAGAGCGGTCGCGCCGGTAAGACCAGCGACATTAAATCGATCCGCTGGGCCAACATCGTTAACAGCGGTTGGACCATCGTTAACCGGAGTTACGGTGATGGTCAAAGTTGCATCGGTAGAAAGAGCCGGCGTGCCGTTATCCGTACCGCGAACGATAAAGTTCACGGTTCCGAAGTAATTCAATGCTGGGACGAATTGCAACGATCCGTTTGGCAGGATGGTTGCGACACCTTGAGATGCATTTGGCGTGGTGATCAAGCTCAAGGTGATCGTTTGGGCTGATTCGTTAGCTGGACCCGGGGCGAAGATTTGCGTGGGCTGAATAACCAGCGGTGAAGCGGCGTCTTCGGCAATTTCGTAGTTAGTTCTGACGATCACTGGAGCGTCGTTGACGGCAGTAACAGTGACGGTCAGGGTCGCGTTGGTGGTGAGAGGTGGTGTACCGTTGTCGGTTCCACTTACAACCATCGTTACGGTTCCGAAGAAGTTCGCTGCTGGGGTGAACTCGAGGACTCCGGAACCATTGATGATTGCGGTGCCTTGTGCTGACGATGGAGCCGTTAGTATCGCCATCGTAATGGTCTGCGATGCTTCATCGAGCGCACCGGGCGAGAACACATCCGTTGGAGCGATCGACAGCGGAGATGCTGGGTCTTCAGCGACTGTGAAGTTCGTGTTGACAACGATAGGAGCGTCGTTGACAGCGGTTACGTTGATCGTAACCGTTCCGGTCGCTTGGTCGTTGAGATTGTTTCGAATGGTGTAGGTGAATACAACTGGGCCGTTGTAATTCGCTGCCGGTGTGAATCGCACGGTTTGGGCTGTTCCAACACCTTCGAAGCTGACCGTACCACCTTGGGCAGGTTGCGTGATCGAGATGATACCGCGCGAAGAACCGAATCTATCGGTGTCGTTGGCAACGACGTTGAAGGACGTTGCAGGTCCATCTTCGTTCATGGTAAACAAGTCATTGACGGCTGTAAGTCGATCTTGGATCGTGACCGTTGCAACCGGCAGAACAACTTGGGTGGAATTCAAGTACACACCTTGAGCGTTGTACAAAGCGATCCCGAGGTTTTCGCCCGACCCGCTACCTGGAGGAGGCAATTGCGAAATCGAACCAAGGACATCGATCACACCAGAGGATCCTGCGCGGAAAGCGGTATCGACGATCCCGAAGAGGTTCGAAGCAGATCCGCTGGCGATCGGTGCACTGGAGTTCGAGAAGCTACCGAGGTTCTTTACGGTACGCTTACCGCTAGCCAAGGCTGATTCATCAAGAACCCCGTTGGGGCCGTTGACGTACAATGGGAACTGATTCGGAATTGGTTTATAGTTCATCGCTGCACGTGCGACAACGGACGACGACGGGGTCGGGCTGCTCTGGGAGCTGATCGTTGGGTTGACCATTCCGAGTGTTGCGGTCAGATTGCTTTCGACAACAGCTGCATTCGGAATGTCTTGGCGAGCTTTTGCGTTTTTGAAGTAGATGTCGAAATTGAAGCCTGGATCTGGATCGATGTCGTTGACGTTTACAACAACGTTCCCGGCGCCGATGCT
>CAIJIZ010000594.1 GCA_903820735.1 uncultured Pirellula sp. | reverse complement strand
TTCTTATGCACCGATGGATTGGACTTCTCGCAACCCAACACCAAACTCGGCACCTTCGTCGTACGACCCACCGTCTGCGCTAAAAACTGATCGATACTGGTCCCCGATCGAATGTCACCCCCAGCTGCCAACGGAGCCCCGGAAAGCAAGTTCCCTGTCTGAGAACTGTGAATGTTCCCCTTCAACGCCTCTGCGTTGTACAACCCCTTGATAAACAATACGCTATCTCGAACTTCGGATAACGGCTCAAGCACACGGCCGAGCTGCAGCGCACCCTGCTCCTCCTTCGCCCACCACTCCCCACCATGGAAACCATTCCCCGCAAAGAGTACCGCCAACCGCACAGGTGCTTGCACAGCCCCATCCGATTTCGAAGCGCCGTCCTCTTGAGAACCCCACACGTTCAACGATTCCATCCATGGCAACGCCATGGATACCCCAAGCCCACGCAGCAGCTTCCTACGTGAGAAAGCTCCGGTATCTCGTTGTCGTCTGTCGGCTTTCACTAACTCTTGCCGGCTGGCTAGCGCACGGTTGGTATTCATCTCTTGGCCCCTATTTGGGAATTCAATTGGCTCGAAAAACTTGACTCGGTTACTGCTGGATGGACTCATCGCGGAACTCTTTGCCGCGAATCTGCTGAAAAGGCTTACTGGTTACAATCTCGAATATCGTCTCTAAAAGACTGTAACCATTTCTCTGCTGCGATTGATTAATGCTGCGCAAAATCGGCTCATCGGAAAGCTGAACCGATCGACCAAGGGCATACCCAAGGAGTTTGCGATTGAACTGCTTGACGAAATCGTCGCGACGATTCGCTTCGATGTAAGCCAAAAGATCTCGAGCGTTGCTGAGCTCATGGCCATCGGGTAGCGTCGTTTTCGCGTCGATCGGATGCCCGGCGGTATCCACGCTCCGATATCGTCCAATCGCATCGTAGTTCTCAAGCGAAAAGCCGTAAGGGTCAATCCTGCGATGACACTTCGCACACGACTCCTCGCTGCTATGCAACTCGGTCAACTCTCTCTCGGTCATCCCCTCAGGCGGTAACTCGGAAAGTACAGGAACGTTCTTCGGCGGCTTGGGTAACTTCTCTCCTAAAATCACTTCGCATAACCAATTCCCCCGCAGAATCGGACTCGTGCGCGATGCCCCAGATTGCTTCGCCAATGTCGCCCCAAGGGTAAGAACCCCACCGCGCCCATACTTGCGAACACCCTCCACGCGACGCCATTGCTCTCCCGTCACATTTTCAATCGCATAAAAACGAGCTAACCGCTCATTCAAAAAAGTGTAATCGCCTGAAAGAAGATCAAGGATCGACCGGTCGCTTGCCAATGCATCGGTTAGCAACAACACCGATTCACGATACAGATCATGTCGTATCTCTCGAAACTCGGGAAAATGCGTCTCGCTCTTCTCATCGAGCTGATCCAAATCACGGATATGTAACCACATCGTCCCAAACTCAATGGCCATTCTCTCCGCCTTCGGATCCTTGAGCATCCGCTGAACCTGACCCTTGAGTCTCCCCGGCTCGCGCAATGAACCGTCGAGAGCTAACCCCATCAGCTCATCATCAGGTGTCGAGGCCCAAAGAAAATAGCTCAAGCGATTCGCAAGCTCGATCGATGTTACATCGCTCGACTCAGCCGAATCCGCTTTGGGGACCTCCGTTCGATACAGAAACTCAGGTGCCACCAACACCCGCGCGATCAATAAACGAATCGCTTCCTCATGAGCCGTTTCGGAACCTCTTAATTGAGCGTATAGGTTCCTCAATGTGGATCGTTGCGATTCGTTCAGTGGTTGCCGATAAGCCCGCTGAGCAAAGTCGATCACAGCTTGCAAATGAACTGGCTCCGCCTCACGCATCGACTGACGGAAC
>CAIJIZ010000593.1 GCA_903820735.1 uncultured Pirellula sp. | reverse complement strand
GCAAGGGGCGGGGGGGATGAGGGTGGGAAGAGCACTGGACGACGCTGGAATTTGTCTGGTGCTATTCAATCATCACCTAGGCTAGGAAGATAATTTTCGTACTCGTACTCAATGGAATGGTGCTCGTACTCGAGAAACTCCGACTTCGATAAGCCACGATCTATCGTCCATCGTTGCGATGACGATTGCGGTGGGTTCGAGTACGAGTACTGCTTCGCGGAGTGCGAGTACCGCTTTGCTGAGTACGACACGAACCGCAAGACTCAACCCCTCGAGCGTTCCTTCTCCTCTCGCACTCTATTATGTAGTTCGCAAAACACAAACTGCGAGTGTTTCCCCACCTCATCCCCCGGCCCCTTCTCCTCCCCTGGGAGGAGAAGGGGAGTTGCGATTTCATGGGGAATCCGCTCCAAGCATCACACAAATGGGTTCTGTTTTCTTTGCGTCTTAGTTTCTTTGCGTGAGCCAACCGCACCCCTCGCACGGCCTCAGAGGGCCAGCTACGGGGACGTGTTACGGAATGGTCTTGTCTCCCCTCCTCTTGAAGGTGACCATTTGCTGCTCAAAAACCACATCTCCGCGTACTAATCCATGATTAGGCTTTAGGCTTTAGGCTTTAGGCGTTGGGGAGCAGGTTACGGGACGATAAACTTCGCTCGTGTTCCCATCGATTGAATCACCAAACAATCTTCTGCTTGCCCATCGAGATTGCTTGCTGCTAGATCCCCAACCCAGTCTCCGTCTAGCTGGTAGCTTACCCCCCCCTGCCCTGCCCCGTTCGCGGGACGAACAAGCTTGATTCGCAATCCTTTGGTCTTCAATTCCGTCCAATTCGAGCTTTTGCGATGAACTCCAAAGGCGACCAGCAAGTAGTTCCAAAGTCCAACAAAGAGATTCCCGCCTCGAAACAAGCCTACATCAATCAAGCCATCATCGATACGAGCATCTGGTAACAGCGTCAAACCGGCCGCGTACTTGGGAACATTGAACGCAAACACCCAGTGGTGTCTGCCTTGAGCTACCCAGCATCCGTCTTGATCCAGCGATTGGATTTCCATCGCCGGCCATCGATATTGAAATAAGGCTTGGATGATTCCCCAGCGATACGCCCATCGCGTGATGTGCGATCGACGGGATTGATGCACGTACTTGACCACCTCTGCATCGAATCCAAGGCTAGCCATGAGCAAAAAGAGTTGCTGGTTCGCTTGCACCAAATCCAGTTCCCTCACATTGCCATTTCGAAGCATTGAAACGATCATGGCTGGATCGCGAGGGATTTCAAGGTACTTGGCAAGCAGGTTCTCCGAACCCATAGGCAGGATTGTTATCGGAACTTGCACACCGACACGATTGATCACCGTCGATACGGTCCCATCCCCACCGCCGGCGACAATCGCTTTGAGTTGCCCGAGAGACAATAGATCCTTAACGCGACGTTCGAATGCATCTAGGTCGGTCAGCAGTTCTGCTTGCCAGCCATCGTTTCGTAGTAGCTCACAGAGTTTCTCTGCGCGTGGAAGCCCGTCGGTGGCTCCGGAACGCGGATTCGCAGCGATAAGAACATGTTGCTGCATTGACGGATTCATCGTTCGCCATCCCGAAGCGCTTGGTCGTACAAGTGCTTTGCAGCTCTTCCGCTGATAGTCTCGTGTTGAATCAACTCTTTTGCGATCCGCTCGACAGCGTCCCAAGCGTTCTTATCGAGCAGATAATGCTCCGTTTTATTGAGCAGTCTTCGTTCTAGCCGTTCGATCTGCCGTTCCCCTTCGTTGCGACTTGCAAGCATCCGACGGACAAATCGCAGATCCTGCGCGGCGCCTTGATGGCAGTATTGTCCCGTGATTTGCGACTCTGCAACCATACCTGCAAGCAATATCATGACTTCGTCTTCCAAGTAGTCTTGGGAGTTTTTCGAGCGTCCTTTTTGCAAATGGCAAGCACCGAGCCTTTGAACACCAAGGTGAGATTGTCCCGGCGCGATGGTTACTTTTGAGATGGCTCGATCGAGTATCAACGCCATCACTGCATGTCCCGCTTCGTGAAATGCGGTTGCTTTGAGTGCAAAGGCGAGCGCTGCGGTTTCATCCATGGATATCGAGCAATCCTAAAGGTCACAAAGGAACTTGATGGTCATCATGAAAACAGCCCCAAGCCCATTCCGGTCGAGCGGTAATCCCCATCGAGCGACTTGAGACTCGACGTACCCAACCACGACTCGAGGACTGAAGCGTAGACGCTGCGGAAATCGATCTCGAACTTGAGGTCTCCATCGTCGAGATTGCCCAAATCGGGCGGAGCCCCATGGAGCAGTTTCGGAAGTTTCGGGCCGGCTAAAAACATGGGTGCCGCAGCGCCGTGATCCGTCCCGTGACTTGCATTCTCCGCAACGCGTCGACCGAACTCGCTAAAAGTCACGACCAACACACGATCTTGCTGCCCAGCAGCTTGCATTCGTTTCGTAAAAGCCCCGAGAGCTTCCGACCACTGCCTAAGCAACCCCGCATGGGCTTGGGGTTGATTCGCATGGGTATCGAATCCATCAAGAGATACGTAATAGACCCTCGTTCGCACTCCAGCCAAAATCAACCGAGAGACGACTCGCAACTTCTCACCCAATCCGCTCCCGGGAAAATCACCAGAGGAATCAGGAGATGCTAAAACATTCTCCAACCTTTGACTCACCTGAACCGCAGCTTGGGTGCTTGTCGATACGAAATCGAGCAAGCCCCCATTTGTGTTTTGGGGGCTGCTTTCGCTCGACATCGTCGCAGCGACTTTCGATCGCAATCGCATCTGCTCGAGCGATGCCAAAGATGGAACTTGAACTCCTCGTTCTTGACACGCTAATGGAAGCGTTTCCGCACCGAGGTGAACTGCAAGCGAATCACTTAAGTCAGCTGACTTTTGATCGGCCACCCAGCGTCCCAACCAGCCGGAATTCGCTCGATCCTTTTTCGAATGGCAAGTGTGCCAGATGTCCATCGACTCGAAGTGAGATCGGTTTGGAGAAGGATATCCGACCCCTTGTACGATGCTCCATCGCTGCGACTCGAGCAAGTGTTCGACAGGTCGCATGGCGGGATGTAGTCCAAGCGCATCATCGAGCTTGATAACCTCCGATTCTGAAATCCCTAGCTCGGGGCGGGCTTTGCGGTACCGTTCATCGCGGTAAGGCACCACCGTATTCAATCCATCGTTCCCGCCCGACAACTGAATAACAACCAGTACACGGTCTTGCGGCCCCCCTGCACTCCCCTGCCCTGCATTCTCTTGCCCTGCATTCTCTTGCTGTGCAAGGTTTGCGGACACCGTCTTTAACCATCCGGCTGGAACCGCAGACCCGATGGCAACTCCCATCGAGGAACCCAACGCTGTCTTTGTAAAGCTTCTTCGTTGCATCATTGACTAAACTTTGAACTCGAAAGGAAACGGATAAAACATGCGTGGAGTTTGGCGATGCGAAAAGTGAATCAAGTAAGGTGCAATTTGGGGTTTTGGGAAAGCCACAGAAGCATCTCTTTGAATCGATTACCCTGGGTACTTTGTTCCAACCATTGCGATCGTTCCGAATCGCTCAACGCAATAGCTAACAAGGACTCTTCAAGCATCGTTGCCCAAGATTCCGCGGTGGTGATCCGTTGGGATTTCATCCAGGCGTTCAGATCACCGCCAGCGAATCGTGTATTGGCATCTTGAAGCAGATCGACGAGCAAATTCGCTCGACCGATGAGGGTAGAAGAATTGATCCAAGCTCGGCCGGCATCCCAGCCTTTGACATTCGGAGGATGGAACAGTGATTGGCCGACGGCACCGAGCCCTTTCGACAAGCGATCGAGGTTGGTGGAGATATCCAGGGCCCGGACCCATTCGATGGCAAGCTCGACAGGAGAGCGTATTTTCTTTCCGATGCTCCAACCCGAGAGCATCAGACGGCTCGACAAGATCATCCTAACCACCGGCTCGACTTGATGGTCCGATTCCACCCATTTCTGGGCGAGGGGTGCAAGGAGTTCTTGAGAAGCTTCCGGTTCATCGCACAGAAAGAAGCGAAAGAGTTTTCTCGCCATGAACATCGGCATCGCTGGGTGATTGAGGACTTGGTCAATCGCAGCTTCTCCCGACTCGATGCCTTCAACGCCGAATAAGGTCTTCGCACCCGAATCGTGTTGATAGCTGTTGAATCGAAACGACTTGCGTCGTATTTCCCAACCTGTGAAGCATCTGGCGAGCTCTTGCACGTCTTTCTCGCTGTAGTTGCCTTCGCCCAAGCAAAACAGTTCCATCAATTCGCGAGCGAAGTTCTCGTTTGGATGAGCTTTTCGATTTGAAGCCGAATCGAGGTAGAGCAACATTGCCGGATCTTTAGCAACTTCATGGACAAGTTGGCGGTAATCCCCGATCGCGTGTTTGCGCAAGACTTGGTTTTGCTGCGCCATGAGTTCCGTATCGATCACTTTATCCGCGCCGGTGGCGAAGTGGCCGTGCCAGAACAGAGTCATTTTCTCGATCAGCGGGCTCGGTGAGTGAATCATGCGATGTACCCACCAAGCAGCCAGTCGCTGGATGCTCCCACCGGCGCGCACTGCGGCAAGCAATTGCGCCGAGTCCTCTTCGAAGCGTTCTTGCTCGCGTTTTGCATCGGAGCCGATCAAAGCCTCGATGGCGGCCGCATGGGGTAGGTTCTTTAGAGCAGCAATGCTCTTGGGCTCACCACCGAAACCACCTCGCCGTAGCAATAGCCTCAGTCGGCTCTCGTTCCAGGGCTCCTGTTCCGATGCTTGCCATGGCTCCCAAGCCCACTGAGGATCGATTTGCTCAAGATCCATGTTGCTTGTGATTGCAGGTGTCTGTTGAATGAGAGGTTGCATGATAAGGGGTTGCATGACGACTATGCGAAGAGTTCCATCCGGGCTTGACCCTTGCCATCCTCGGTGATGTAGAACGGTCGGCGTTCGACATCGAAGACCGTTTTGGGACTGATTCCCATGGCAGTCATCAGGGTCGCATGCAGGTCGGTGATGCCAATAGGATTCTCAACGGCGATACAAGGACGCTCATCGGCGGTCTTGCCGTATAAAAATCCTTTCTTCGTACCGCCACCCCAAAGGACCACACTTGAACCAGCGGTGAAGTGACGATGCAGACCATAATGTTTCATCTCGGTCATTCGATCCACCTTCTCGGCTTGATCTGCTGCATTCGAACCCGGCTGGCCTTCCATAATCATGTCGCGGCTGAACTCACTTGCCAGAACCACCAGCGTCCTGTCGAGTAACCCTCGAGCTTCAAGATCAAGGATCAACTGGGCGATCGGCTGATCGATTTCCTTTTTCATTCGAGCCAATGTCGTGTGGCCATCAGCATGTGTATCCCAATGTAAGAACGGGACGTATTCCGTTGTTACTTCGATGTACCTTGCGCCGGCTTCGACAAGCCGTCGAGCGAGCAAGCAACCACGGCCGAATCGTCCCGTATCGTATTTCGCGTAGCTCTCTTTGGGTTCAAGGCTGATATCAAAAGCATCTTTATCCTTGGACTCAAGAAGTTTGTAAGCTCCTTCCATAGAACGAATAAGCGAATCGCGGTGGAAGTCGCTCATCTGATCGCGAGCAGGATGCGCGTCGGCAAGCTTGCGGTAGAACTTGTAGCGGTTCTCAAAACGCTGTGGACTCATTCCGCTCGGTGGTCGGACCGATACGGCCGCTTCCTCGGGAAACGGTAAATTCATCGGCCCGAATTCACTTCCAAAAAAACCAGCGGTCGTAAATGCCTTGAGCTCTTCCTGTTCGCCAACCCCTTCGAGTCGCTGACCGATATTGATGAATGGAGGGATTACCGGATTATTCGGACCGAGCACCTTTGCAACCCAAGCACCGAGATGAGGGCAAGCGACCGTCTGAGGTGGAACGTAACCGGTATGCCAATGGTACTGGTGTCGCGAATGCAGAATGCTGCCCAAGTCAGGTTGGATGTGCGAGCGGATCAACGTCGCGCGATCCATGACTTGGGCGACATTCTCTAACCCCTGACTGATTCGAATGGAGTCGACTGCGGTGGGAATCGAAGGAAATGTACTGATGACCTGGGCGACGGGTTTCCCCACTTCGAATGGTTCGTAATGTTTCGGATCAAACGTGTCGGGAGCTCCCATCCCTCCACCCATCCAGAGCACGATGATCGCATCGGCTTTGGCCGCCGGGTGCTCAACCGGCTCATCGCTTCCAAAGAGTCGCTTCGGTCCTCCAATACCCAAAGTGGGTGCTCCAAAACCCAGCGTTGCGGTGGTCGCCACCGCTAGGTGCTTGAGAAACTCTCGCCGAACTTCAGACTTTGGAGCTGTCGGGTCGCAATCAAAAGAGACCTTCATGGTAATGCCGTGCTAATTCATTGAGGAAAGGAGCGGGCTAACGGTAGCAAACCTTGCGAGTATTGTACCTTATATAGATGAAAATGAAGCATATAGATGAAAATGAAGCAGGTGAAAACGAGAAACACAGCGTGCCCTAGACTGCCGAGTCCCGCAATGCCTTGCATGGAATGGATTC
>CAIJIZ010000592.1 GCA_903820735.1 uncultured Pirellula sp. | reverse complement strand
GCGATAGTGGGATCGAAGCAAAAAGAAACGGATTCGTTCACCGGTGTGTTTCGCGATCAGTTGAGCGAGACCGCCGGCTCCTTTGCTTCGGGAAATTTTACCGGAAGCATCGGAAGGGGCTGCGGGGGTATCACGATCGGATTTGCCACCGACTTTACCAGCGTCATCCGAAGCTCGCATCAGGCCGTTGTGCATCCAGTACTTGACCATCGGTTTACCGTGGCAGCATCGACTTTGTGCAAGTTCGTTTTCGTGGTGGGGGAAGACCAGGTCGAGTCCACCGCCGTGGATGTCAAAGGTTTGTCCGAGGATGCTGCGGCTCATGGCTGAGCATTCGATGTGCCAACCGGGGCGTCCTGAGCCCCAAGGGCTTGGCCAGCTCGGCTCGTTGGGTTTTGCCGATTTCCAAAGGGCGAAATCTCCAGATGAACGTTTTCGAGCGGCGGCACCCCCTCCTTCACCTTGTTGATCATCTGCGGAGCGATTGCTAAGGCGACCGTATTCTGGGTCTCGGGTGACGTCGAAGAAAACGTCTCCGGCACTTTCGTAAGCGAACCCTTTTTCGATCAATTCCGAGACAAATGCGACGATTTCCGGGATGCAGTCGGTCGCTCGCGGCATGCGATCAATTTGGTTGACCCCGAGTGCGGCGAGATTTGAAAGGTAGTCGGCCGTCATTTCGGTCGCTAACTGAAACATCGAAATCCCTTTTTCCTTGGATTTCACGATCAGTTTGTCATCCACGTCCGTAATGTTGACAACCCAGGTTACATCGTAGCCGCAATAGGTCAGAAAGCGTTTTACGGTGTCGAAAATGACAGGGCCAACCATGTGTCCGATATGGGCTTCGGCGTACACCGTCGGTCCGCATAAGTACATTCCCACCTTACCGGGAACCAAGGTTTCGAACGGTTCCTTCGTTTTCGTCAGCGTGTTGTAGACTCGGATTGGATAAACAGACATGATTTCTTACTCAAGGGCCACGATGGATAACACGTAGAATCGTTTTAAGCTACAGTATAAGTAATTGAATTGGGGGTTCCGCGTTCCTACCACCCAGTCCGTTGCTTGTCTTTTAAATGAAAACCGACAATATGGAAGCGGCCGTCGTGATTTCGACCGTCGGTACGGTAGCGAATGGCAGCAGCGGCGTCCATCGCAATCGCCGTTAGCCAGCCCCACCTGCAACATCGGTGGCCGCGGCAAAGGTTCGCTCCCTACGAAAAGGCTAGCTGGAAAGTTCGCACCAACGCACACATGAATCCAATCAAAATTCAAACCGGTGGCCTGACAGATCGAGGGCTCGTTCGCCAAGAGAACCAAGACCAATACTTCGTTGGTGAATTGGCTCGCAGCATCCGCCTGCACTCGACTTCGTTGCCGATCGCACCGCAGGCCAACCTCCTCGGAGGTTCCCTTGGGCATTTATTCATGGTTGCCGACGGAATGGGGGGGCATCGCGCAGGGCAGGAAGCAAGCGGGCTAGCGGTTCAGTATTTCCTCGCTGCTATCTTGAACCGGTTGCAGTGGAATAGTCTCATATCGACCACGGATGATCATCTTCTCGTCGATGACCTTCGAGAGATGTTAAACGAAGCCCATAGCGAAATACGACGTCAGTCAGAAGCTTCGGAAGCTCTCACCGGGATGGGGACGACCTTTACGATGGCGTATGTCGTCTGGCCTCGAATGATTGTCGTGCACGCAGGGGACACTCGCTGTTACCACTATCAAAAGGGAGTCCTGCGGTTATTGACAAGCGACCATACCGTCGCGAACCAAATGATGCGATCCGGCCGACTCAAGTCCAGCGCTGCGGAACGTTCACCTTGGTCCAATGTCCTCGTCAATGCGCTTGGGGCAGGAGCCGAAGGAGTACAAGCCGAGATCGCCATGATCAATCTTGAACCAGAAGATGCGATCCTCTTGTGCAGCGACGGATTGAACAAACATGTCGACGACCAAACGATCGAACGGGTCTTAGTGGAAGCCGACACGGTACAAGAAGCTTGTGAGCGCCTCGTGCAGTTGGCAAAAGATGCAGGTGGAACCGATAACGTCACGGTGATCGGAGCCCAGTGGAGGCTTTGCGCTCCAGATCCAATGATGCGTGTCAGCGCCGCGATGCCTTCGGAACAAAAGGTCGTTGCGGAATTAGCAAGCCCTCATCGCTTCATGGAATCGACCATGGACTATCATACGCACTTCTCGACAATCGATTCGGACGATAAGAATCGCGATACAGACCCGTTGCCACCGATGTCCGAAGGACTCTAAAGCCGCTCTGTTGCCCCTTCAGCCTGCTGCCCCTCAACCTGCTGTCCCTTCAATCTGTTGTCCTCGCACACAGTTGATTTACCACACAGTTGCTTTACAACACAGTTGCTTTACCACCAGTAAGTCGATGCCCCTTCCACCATTATTGGCACGTTCCCTGTTTGTTCCGACCTTTGCTTGGAATTACGCTCAAGCACGGATATTGCACCGTCGCCATTGGTGGGATGCGGTCGATGATTATGTTGTGCTTGGAGCACTGCCTCTGAAGAGAGACGT
>CAIJIZ010000591.1 GCA_903820735.1 uncultured Pirellula sp. | reverse complement strand
TCGGGGGTTGCCCCGGGCCAGACCGCACCTACGACACATGTTTTGATCGCGAAGGTTGGGTCTTCCGCGCGACCCATTTGAAAGTAAGCGGCTAATCCAGCGACACTGCAAGCGATCATGAGAAACCAGACGAAGGCTTGGTGCGTGACTGCCCATCGCGAAAGGTTCCAGCGATGATCCTCGGAATTTGAGCTTGGACGATCATTATCTAGAGTAGGGGCATGTTCGGGTGAACGGCCACTCTCTTCAGAACGGTTAATCTCTTCAGAACGGTCACTGCCCGGAGACGAACTTGCATGCATGAGAATTCGCAGAGCCAAACGTTAGAGGAGGTCTTGCCAAATACGAACGCGGCACTGGGCATCGATACGTTGAACACCGGCGCTGATAATCTTTTCTCCAGGAGCTAGGTCAGCTTTGATGACAGCTCGTTGTGAACCGTACTTCAGGATTTCCACGTTGACTGATTCCACCGAGCCATCGTTGCGAATCCGCCATACGATTGGAGTTGATTCGACTTGCGCGATCGCCCCCATCGGTACGCTGATCCCTTCTTCGTGGCTTTGGTCGATTTGAACGGTAGCGGTTAGTCCAAGGGCCAGGTCGGCTGGAGGATCGATCAGCGTAAATCGAGCGTCGTAGGTTCGAGATGTGGGGTCGGCAACGGGGGAGACTTCCCGAAGTACGCCTTGAACGACCAAGTCAGGTCGGGACCAAAACCGGACGGTAGCACTCCGTTGGTCAAGCATGTGTTGCATCGATTCAGGGACACTGATCGCCGCTTCCATTTCACTACCGTGTACCCACTGAACAACAGGTTGCCCCGGAGATACCACTTGGCCAACTTCTGCCATGATTTTGGTCACCAATCCGTCTTGGTCGACTTCTAGCTGTGCGTAATCGCGTTGGTTTTTGGCCATCATCAACCGGTTTTCAGCAGCTCGAAGTCGGGCGCGAGCCGTATCGCGAGCAGCGAGGGCTAAGTCATAATCGGATTGGCTAGCGGATCGCGTTTGGCGTAAATCAGCCAATCGCCTTTCCTCGGCTTCGATCTGAATCAACTGAGATTTCGCTGCTTGTAAATCCGACTCGGCGACTTGAATCTGTAAATCAAAGTCGGTGGGATCTAATCGAAATAGTACTTGACCCTTACGCACTCGATCCCCAACCTCCACATGCCGCTCGACGATTTTGCCTGCAACTCGGAACCCTAACAAACTCTGGTAACGGGCTTGGAGTGTGCCGGAGAAAGTTCGTTGGCTAGGGTTGTTTGCGGTGCGGTCGGCGATGGTGTAAGCCCTGACGAGTAGCTCTGTGCCGTTGGAGGACGGAGAAACGCCGTTGAAGGACGGGGAAGTACCGTTGGAGGACGGGGAAGAGGATGTACTGCGAAGCGAGTCCCGCTTCGAATGAGAAGACGTATGCGAAGACGTATGTGGAGCGGCTTCGTGGGAGAAGAAGATCATCCACGCGAGTCCGGCGAGCAGTATACTTCCGACGACCCATCGAATGAGCCAAGGTGAGAACGAAGATTTCATAGAAACCGAACTGCTCATAACTCTGCCCTTTGTATTTCTTCGAAGCGAGGTAGCACCTCGGCCGACATTTGTTCGACTTGTTCTAAGTATGCGTCGACAGCCAGCAGTGGTTGCCAATTAAAGCCATTCAGGAGAGTACAGCAGTGCACTCGCGTTGCGCGGATCGGATCCATAACACCCAGGGCGGGTAAAGAAGGGCTGCTAGCAGTAAGAATCTGAGACCCGAAAGAGATCGCCCAGAGTCCAAATACCATTTCTTCCGGGCTTAGGGGGAGCGTGTAGGTAGGCTGTGTGGATGTTGTGTTGAGTTCATTGGCTTGTTTGGGCCCGGGCAGATCTCCGGTTTGAATTCCTTCTCGGACCAAGCCTGCTACGATTGCCATGCATGCAGCTTCGCATTCCCGGATACATGCTTGACGATCTGTTGAAGATTTATCCCAAATATTTGCGTGACGGATCCACTGCTCGATTTGAAATTCTTCGCGGCAATGCTGCGTGTAGAATTCGCAAGCTAGTCCGATGCACATCAGCCTCTCTCTGCTTCTCCCCGGCGTCTGTGAGGCGAGTGCAAAGAGACGTTGTCGAAGTTGCATAGCGTTGTGGGCCAGCGCCAGGACGATTTCTTCTTTGTTTGGGAAGTGGTTGTAGATGGTTCCTTTGGCGTACTGCATGCTGGCAGCGACGCGGTCCATCGTCAGGGCGTGGAAGCCTTCGTGGAGCAAAATCGGTTTGGCGACCCTGAGTATTTCCCGGGATCGCTGCTGAATTTCTCTTTGTTTTCGCGTTATTTCGACCATCGCGTCAATTGTTGACGCCGCGTCAAATTCGACAACCCCGATTTTGAGCAATATTCTCCGAGAAAAACGAATTCGACATCGGTGTGGTGGGGTTATAAAGAAAGCTTCTGGAGTTTTTGCAAACTTGAGAGCTTCGAACCCGAGGAGATAGATGCGATGAGATGTCCTAAACCAATCGATTATTTGCCAGTTCGTTCCTGTTGTTCGACCCTTGCATTAGGCCTTTTGGCTTCCTTTTTGTTCACCGACGCCGCAATTGGGCAAGAGAAGCCAGAGGGGACTCAGGAGCAAAGCGTGCGGGAGTCTTCGGCAGCCAGCAAGTCGCCGCCGTTTATGCGAGTCTTGGAGTCCGAAGATGGCAAACCGGAAGAATTGCAATGTGCGATTGCGAAATACCGTATTACCACGGGCCCATTTCAGGGAGCGGAAGTTCATTTGATTGGGGCGGTGCACGTAGGAGAGAAGTCTTACTATCAGCGGCTCAATAGCATGTTTAAATCCTATGAAGTGATTCTTTACGAGTTGGTTGCCGAGTCGACCGATCGCCCGCGAAAGAGCGAGCGGAGGGGTGGTGGAAATCCGATCAGTTCGATCCAGGGTGGGATGAAGGACGCTTTGAAGCTCACCTTTCAGCTCGAGGAAATCGATTATCAAGCGAAGAATTTCGTGCATGCGGATATGAATCCGAGCGAATTCAGCGAGGATATGTCCAAGCGGAACGATGGGATTGTGAGTTTAATGGCGCGTGTGATGGGGGCTGGTTTTGCGACTCAAACGTCTAAAAAAGTTAATGAAGCCCAGTCGGAGATGATGGGTGCGATGCTCAGTGGCGACCCGGTGAAGCTTCGCAGGGCCATGGCCAAGCAGTTCGAATCGCTCGACAATCAAATGGTTGGGATTGCGGATAAAGACGGAAAGAGTACCCTTCTGACCGAGCGAAACGCCAAGGCGTTTTCGGTTCTCGAAGAGCAATTGCAGGCTGGCAAGCGCAAGCTGGGTGTCTTTTACGGCGCTGGACACTTTCCCGATATGCACGATCGGTTGCTCAGGGACTTCCAAGCTGAGTTGGTGGAAACCGATTGGGTGGAAGCTTGGAATCTGCGCAGCGATGCTGTGAAAGCGAAGCCGTAAAGCCCGTTTCGTCCATTCTTCATTCATTCCCTTTCGATCGTTTACCCATGGCTGTTCCACGCATTGCAATTGTCGGTCGTCCGAACGTAGGCAAGAGTTCCATCTTCAATTGGCTTGCGGGCCGGCGTTTGGCGATCGTTGAGGATTTTGCCGGTGTGACTCGGGATCGATTGAACACGATGCTCGAGCACAACGATCGTCACTTTGAGTTGATCGATACGGGTGGGATCGGCATCGAAGACGTCGATAACTTGACCGAACAAGTCGAAGGGCAGATTCTTGCGGCGATTGAAGAAGCCGACGTATTGTTGTTTGTCGTCGATTCCCGCACTGGACTAGTTCCACTCGATTCGGAAGTTGCCGATCGGCTTCGCAAGGTCAACAAGCCGATTCTTTTGCTTGCGAACAAAACCGATAGCCCGTCGATTGATTCAAACGCGGACGAGTTTCATCAGCTCGGTTACAAGAACTTGATGAGAATCAGCGTATTGCAGAATCGCAACAAATCCGATCTGCTTGATTGGATCGTCGGGCACTTGCCTGACTTTGATGCGGACCCGGGTGAAATCGAACCGCCGACGATGAAGGTTGCGATTGTTGGGCGACGCAATGTCGGCAAAAGCACTTTCGTCAATACGCTTGTGAAAGAGGATCGATGCATTGTCAGCGAAGTCCCCGGAACGACTCGCGATAGTGTCGACGTGATGTTCGAGCTTGACGGCTACAAATTCATGGCGATCGACACTCCGGGGCTTCGTCGTAACAAAAGTATTCGGACGGACATCGATTGGTACGGTTTGCACCGAGCTCAGCGAAGCGTACGACGAGCGGATGTTGTATTGTTGTTTTTCGATTGCACCGAACCGATGAGCAAGGTCGACAAGCAGCTTGCGCACTACATCCACGACGAGTTTAAACCTTGTATCTTCGTCGTAAACAAATGGGACAAGCTTGCTGGTTTTATCCCGACCGAGCGCTGGGTTGAATATATTCGAGAGCATTTTCCCACGATGGCTTATTGCCCCATCGCATTTGTGACTGGACAAACAGGGAAGAACGTTAAAACACTCTTGAATCACGCTCAGATGCTTTTCAAACAAGCCAAAGAGCGAATTTCAACGAGCATGCTCAACAAGCTTGTCAAAGCTGCGCTTGAACGCCATGAACCACCGTTGTACCAATTGAAGCGTCCGAAGATTTACTATGCGACTCAAGTCGCTTCCGAACCACCGACGATTATCCTTGTATGCAATCAGTCACAGGGTTTTAGCAATCAATACCGTCGCTATCTGTTGAATTTCCTACGCGATCATCTCCCTTTCGGCGAGATTCCCATCAAGCTCTACCTGCAACCGCGTAAGCGAGATGACCAACGGGATGAGATTCAAGGAGAAGGAACAGCTATCGCACCTCGCGGAAAACCTGGGGAGCAATGGGAAGGAGCTTTCGAAGACGATGACCTTGCAAGCCTTGGTCAGACCGGCTTTGAAGATGTCGATCTCGAAGAGAGCGATGATGAAGAGTATGAAGAGGATGAGTACGAAGAAGATGAGAATGAAGAGGATCTAGACGAACAAGAGCTCGACGATGAAGAGCAAGAGCTAGATGAGCAGGATCTCGAAGTCGAAGATCAGGACGGCGAAGATCAGGACGGTGAAGATCAGGACGGTGAAGATCAAGAAGAAGAGTACGAGGAGGATGACGAGGACTATGAAGAAGACTATCTTGATGCCGGCCCGTTTGACTTAAAGTCCATCGATAGCGAGGA
>CAIJIZ010000590.1 GCA_903820735.1 uncultured Pirellula sp. | reverse complement strand
TCCGGTGGTATCACCCGCAGCGTGCCGGTGTATTCGAATTCTTTGAACGTGAACCTCACCGCCCCATTGGGACGGTTACAAGTTCTCGGAGCGACGAACAAGCAACCTCTTGAGGGAGCTTACGTCAAGGTCTACGCCAAGCATAACGATGGTTCGGTTCGGTTCTACAAAGATGGCTATAGCGACTTGCGAGGCATCTTTGATTACGCCACGCTCAGTACCGAGGATTGGGCAACCGTCAGTCGATATGCGATCCTTGTGATCCACCCGGAACTCGGCACTTGGATCCAAGAAGCTGAACCGGTTGCTCGCTAGTAACCGGTTGCTCGGCAGTAGTTACCGACTAAGCCTGCGAATCATCGCTCACTCGCAAGTTAGCCTGTAGGCTTCGCGAAGTGAGCGAGAGCAGCGGCTAACGAGGTTTGGGGCTCGCGGCGCGTTGTTCCTCGATCGTGCGGAGCAGATCGTCGAGGCCCAGTCCGTACTTGGCAAGAACGGTTCCCATCACGGAACCGACGTGCTCGCACTTGCCGCGACGAGCAGGTTGGTTCGGCTTCGAACCAGCCATCGTCGTTCTAGCTAGGCTTGGTTCAACCGTGGCATTAGAAGCCTGCACAGCAGTTGAAGCCAACACCGCATTCGAAGCTGCCGCCGTACTCGCTGCATTCGCAACTGCCGCTGGCTTGACCGTACGAACGATGCTCGGGGCGGGAGCATCCCAGTCAAAAGTCTGCTGTACGAATTGGCCAGTAACTCCCGGTAGGCCAGTAACACCCGATAGACCGGTAACGCTTGGATTGATTTCGAAGGCGATAGCTGACATTTCTTGCTCCTTGCTTTCCGTTACTCACTGGTACTTCGCTGGACGATGCTCGACTTGTCTCCGCCGCTTGATTCACCCTGCTTGGTTCATCTGGCGGCTCGCATTGGCAACTGTTCGACCAGCGAGTGCTGACCTCGCAGTTGCTATGTCCTTAGAATCGCGATGAGCGTGACACCTCTGGTCACTCGCCAAAGAATTCGGAAAAAAAGGGAGAAATTTTCTTCTGCAGCTCGAAGCCCTTTTCGTTGCTAGCTTTGAAGGAATCGCGTCGGTGGGCTACCATAGAGGCTTGCGATTGGTTTGCTTCTTTCCTTTCCTTCTGGAGCCAATGTTTCATGGCCACTGTACATATCCCTCGCGAAAACCGTCAGCTGACCGATGCAGCCGAGATCTCGAGTTTCCTGAAGCCCTTCGGCATTTGGTACGAACATTGGCAAGTTGCAGGCCGTCTGTCACCGACAGCTAGCGATGCAGATATCCTCAGCGAGTACGCTCCGGAAATCGAGAAAGTGAAAGCCGCAGGTGGTTTCCTCACCGCCGACGTGATCAATGTCCATTCGGAAACACCTAACCTCGATGCGATGCTTGCGAAGTTCAACAAAGAGCACACGCACTCGGAGGACGAAGTCCGTTTTACGGTCGAAGGCAAAGGTGTGTTCCACTTGCACCCCGAAGGTGGACCGGTCTTCAGCGTGACCGTCGAAAGCGGAGACATGATCAACGTACCCTGCGGGATGAAGCATTGGTTTAATCTTTGCGATGATCGTCGGATCCGATGCATCCGGTTCTTTGAAGACGTCACGGGTTGGACTCCGCATTACGTCGAACAAGGTGTCCATGGGGAATTCAGCCCAATGTGCTTCGGCCCGCGAGACATATCCAAGTCCGCTACGTCGGGCTCTGCTTCGTCGGCCTCTGCTACGATCATTCCGTCGTAAGCCATCCTTCCCGAACGCACCCTTGCTTTGCTTCATCCTCACGTTGGGAATCCGAGACTATGACATTCTCCAAGACGACTCTACAAGGTCGTTGTGCTCTGTTGGACATCGAAGGGACTTTGGCAGACATCCGGTTCGTCTATGACGTGATGTTTCCATACGTTCGGGAACATGTTCGAAGCTATTTGGAAAGCCATTGGGATTCCCCCGGCATGCGTTCGATCTTAACGAACCTTGCCGCCGACGCTTCCTATCCCCCCGACGGGGCTCCTTGGAACTTGCAGGAGACCGTATCGGATCAAATCTCAGCAGTCGTCGCTTGCGTCCACGCGCTGATGGATCGCGATAGCAAGACCACGGGACTCAAAGCGTTGCAAGGAGTCGTATGGGAATCAGGGTTTCGATCCGGGGCGTTGCAAGCAGAGGTATTTGCAGATGTGGTCGAAGCGTTGAAGCAATGGCAGCAAGCGGGCGTTGATCTGCGTATCTACTCTTCTGGAAGCATTCTCGCTCAGCGGTTGTTCTTCGGTCACAGCACCAAAGGGGACTTAACGGGCTATTTTCGCAAACACTACGATACGACTTCCGGGTCGAAGAAGGATGCTTCGAGTTATTTGACGATTGCTAACGATATCGGTTTGCCACCGGAGCAAATCGTCTTCTTTACCGATGTCTACGCTGAGATCCAAGCCGCGAGCCAAGCGGGGATGCAAGTCGTTGCGTGTGTTCGTCCCAACAATGTTCCATTGCCAAGTGACTACACAGGGTTGATGATCGAAACCTTCGATTCGATCGAATGGAATTGAAATAGCCAATCCCAATCCAAGCGGAAGTGCGCAAGCACTCCGGTGAACCAGCTCAATGCAAGGTTTGGTAGTTCGTCCATTCGTGTTTCAGCGACCAGAAAAACCTCTCGGCTACCGCATTGTCGTAGCAGCAACCGGTTCGGCTCATCGAGCATGTGATCTGCATGGTTTTAAGTAAGCCTTGGAAGGCCTCACTCGTGTATTGGCATCCTCGATCACTGTGATGAAGGAGTTTGTTCGTAGCTGGTCGCCG
>CAIJIZ010000589.1 GCA_903820735.1 uncultured Pirellula sp. | reverse complement strand
TTGACCGTGCGGATGTGCGATTGGGCGTGCACTGTAGCTACCTCGTTTACACGTCGGGTTACCATTGCATTGCGTGGCCAGCGGCCAGCTGACCGAGCATCAGTGAGGGAGTGCCAGATAGTTGACCGTGCGGATGGGCGATTGGGCGTGTACGGTAGCTGCCTCGTTTACACGTCGGGTTACCATTGCATTGCGTGGCCAGCGGCCAGCTGACCGAGCATCAGTGAGGGAGTGCCAGGTTGTTCGCCGTGCGGATGTGCGATTGGGCGTGTACGGTAGCTTCCTCGTTTACACTTCGGGTTACCATTGCATTGCATGGCCATCGGCCAACGGTAAGCTTCGATAAGATCACTCTTGATCCATAATGTTCGGGGCCCAGTCCATCGGCTTGACATTCGGTGAGCCACCTTCTGTTGGTAAACTCTTAGCGACAGCCTGGTGAAGCATCTCTCGTAGGTCTTTGACTGTCTCTTGGAATTCAGTGTTCTCTGCCAGGTTTTCAACCTCCATCGCATCGTTGAAGTGATCGTAGAGTTCGGTCCCTTTCTCGCCGTTATCCCATTCGGTATAGCGCCAACGCTCGGTTCTCAAAGAATATCCGAAGAAGCGGTTTTCTTTTCCACCTCCTCGGCTGACTTGGGTCAACGCCCATCCGCGTCCCTTCTGAGTTAGATTTTGGCATAGCGGTACCAAGTTTTGTCCTTGCAAATTCTCCGGTGCAGTAGTCTTCGTCGCAGCGCACAGAGTTGGGAACAAATCGACGTGAGAGACGGGAGTTTCCACAACGCTACCACCTTGAGTGATTCCCGGCAGGACCAATAGAAGCGGAACTCGTGCACTCTGTTCGAAGAGCGACATTTTTTGCCATAGCCCATGCTCACCCAAGTGATAACCATGGTCGCTCGTAAAAACGATAGCGGTCGACTCCGTGAGACCTAATTCATCGAGACGCTTTAGCACCTTACCGACTTGGACGTCCATGAAACTTACACTCGCGTAGTAGGCTTGAAGAATCTCGCGAGTTGTTTCAACATCGAGGTTATCTTGTTCCTTTTTCGCACTTGCAAAGGCAGCTCGAGGTGACCTTTGCGTATCCAAGGAGTTAGGACTTGCGACACGCATCGACGAGGGTGGATGAAGATCAAAGTAGGCTTTAGGAGCCACGTAGGGTGTATGCGGGCGAAAGAATCCAACGGCAAGAAAGAAAGGACGTTCTGGTGTTTTTGCACATCGCTCTAAAACCCAAGCCGCATCCTCTGCCTGCATCGCATCGGTATGCATGGTCTCTGGAAACTCAGAAGCGAGCCAACTGAGAGTCCCTCCAAATTGATTCGGAACTAACGAATGAATTTTTGGGTGCTCAACCATCCGGTCGGCCCCCGCTGGATTGATCTCAATTTCCCAACTTGCAGGGTCATCATGCCCATTGGTGCCGATCGAATTTGGCACGTTATAGTGATAGAGCTTGCCGACGCGTGCTGCGAGGTAACCTTGCAAACGAAAGTTTTGCGACAGGCTCTTCTGTTTGGGAATCGACTGGCGAAAGATCTGACCATTGTTAAAAATGCCGGTGGAGTTCGGATACAGTCCCGTCAGGATTGAGTTCCGACTTGGGCCACATAACGGAAAAGTGCAATAAGCGCGCTCGAATCGTGTACCACGTTTTGCAAGTGCATCGATATTGGGGGTCTTTGCCAAGGTGTCCCCATAACACCCCAACGATGTATTCAAATCGTCCGCGATAATCCACAACACATTTTTAATCGCGGATGAACCTTCTCCAACCTGCAAACCTGCAGCCAGCGGTTCCGATCCACAGATTAACTTTGGCAAAGACATCGCGCAACAAACAGCGATCAAAAACACATACACCTGACGCCCCACCCGATCGAATCCAATGCGCACAGTGAACCTCATTAACGCGAAACGCCATAAAAGAACCGTTAGCGATTACCGCATCGCCAAAGTCGAATTTCAAGCCAACTAGACGCAGCTTGATATTCGTATCATACTAAACCTCAACGCCCCCCGCCTTACCACCGACGAAGTCCCACCAACAACAAAGTCGCATGCAAGCCGATTTCTGGTCCATTTGCAAATCCCACTGTTGGATTCTCGCAGCCGCAGGATGCTGTTTATCTGCCACCCGAGCATACTGCCAAGACGAAGAACTACTTCGCAAATGGGGAAAAACGTATGAGGAAAAAGTCCTCCCAATCCTTCAATCAAAATGCTACAGCTGCCACAGCGGAGAGAAGATTGAAGGCGAGTTGGACTTAACCAAGTTTCCCGATGCGACTTCT
>CAIJIZ010000588.1 GCA_903820735.1 uncultured Pirellula sp. | reverse complement strand
TTCGATAAACTCGAAGACTATGTAGCTCCAGCGATCGGTCTCTCCAACGTAGTAAACACGTGCTATGTTGGGATGATCAAGCTTCGCCGCACTTTGAGCTTCGATACGGAAACGACGCATCGCGTCCGCTTTCCGATTGGTGATCGGCACCACTTTAATCGCGACGATTCGATCTAATCGCTGGTCTCGACCACGATACACAGCCCCCATACCGCCTTGGCCAACCAAGGATTCGATCAAGTAATGATCCAGCGAAGAACCAGCTAGGGATTCAAGCTCCCGGAGGGAAGCAACACGAGGCTCAACGACTACCTCTGGCGGATCGGATGTCCCCCGAACCTCGGTTTTATCGAGGTCGTCGAACGCATTATCACTCGGAGGAATTTGAGGATCAGCCATCGCCAAAACACATTGGGTTCGAGGAGTTGCTCCCCAAGGGGAATCGATTTGTTATTGATTTCCCCCACCACCGAATCCATCATCCACCGGGTCTTTTCCACCCGGCTCATCCGTCGGTGGCTTGTTCGTTCCATCATCGCCGACGATAGCCGCAATCGCTTGCTTGAGATCAAAAATCGGACGACGAGTGCTTGACTTTACAAGGTCCAGGCTCGTCAAGGTGTCCTTGTTAAGCTCATCCTGCAACGCTTCAACTTTCGCGACAACCTCGAGCAACTTTGTCTTCGTCGCATCATCTGCAAGCGAAGTTAGCCCCTTCGCTTCGGCGGGATCCGAAGTGCCCTTGCGGCCCGTTCCGGTCAGCCCGTAGTGGATCCGCTCAAGCCGCTGTTGAAGAATACGTCTAGCGTTGCGAACTTCCTTCGGCTGATCCTCAAATACGTTGTTTTTCTTGGCTGTCGTTCCCCCGAATCCCGGAGGTCCACCAGCGCCGCCCAGGCCAGGAGGTCCACCAGCCCCACCACCGTCTTCACTACCTAAACCAGGTCCCCCGGAGAGCCCCAGTCCGCCGGCACCACCACCTGGGCCGCCCATCGGTCCGCCACCGCCCATACCCATATAACCACCGCCAGAAGCAGCCGAGGTCTTATCGCACCGTGCTGTCCAGCCATCAAGGCTCGCTTTGGTGTACTCAAGTGCACCCTTTTGTATGGTCTGAATATCCTCTGGCTTCAAATCTGCATGCTTGACCTGCCCAAAACTCCACAAAGCTTTCTCAATGAGCCACTCCGAGGTTTTCTTGGGCTCCTTCATCGCGGGCAACGTCAGGGCAATTAGCATCGGCGCGGCTTGCTTGGCTGCATCCCCTTTGCCAGTCGCCACAGCGGTCAAATTCTCGATCATCAATTCCTTGATGTACTCGTCTTCCTTCTTCGCCCGATTGGTCGGCTTTGGCTTAGACATGTGAGCTTGAAGGTGACTCAGAAACTGCGTCTGAGCCCGCTCAAGCCCGGCAGCATCAAGCCCTGGGCTTGTCCAATGTCGCTGCAAATAAGACAAAGCTGCGGCGACCATCCCATCGCTTTCATTCTCCTTCGGATCCAATAAATCCAAAAGCAACTTCGTTGCCGAGGGATCTCCAAGTCCCGGTCCAGCGTTTGACACCGGCTGTCGGTTCACCCGCCCAGCAACAACCACCCCGAGAACTCGCGTCGTTGGATGATAGCCCTTGCCCTCTGCATCCTTCGACAAAATCTCCTTGACCTGCCGCAAGATCATCTTGTTGTACTCGACAAGCATCTCCGGATTCTGCTTCGCACGCCGCTCAATGAGTTCAATATCATTGAAAATCTCGGCACGCGCCTTGTTCATCTGGTCGGCATTAGGCTGTGACAACCGTGCGAACAAACAGTCTTTGTAATAAGCTTCAATGGCTGCGATGTCGAACGATTCGGGTTTGAGCCGCTCGTTCTTCTCTTTTGTCTTCGCGTCATTGCAAACGCTCGCGTCGATCGTCTTTGTCCTGTAAGTCGCGGCCGGTGCTTCTTGGGAATAAGACGGCAGAACCAACCCCTGACCTAACAGGACAAGCGAAAATCCAGGAACCAAAAGCTTTGAGGTAAACAAGCTGCGTAACATTCGCAGATTGGCAACCGACACTCTTTTGTTCTTTGTCGCACAAGCGCTGTGGACCGCACGAGTACTCTGGGTAAAGCCGGTTTGGTTCATGTGGGATTTCAGCGATGCTCTCATGCTTCGATTCCTTCTTGCGAACTGCAGTTTCACGCGAGCGAGGTTTCTTCGCTGATTCCCGACGGACTGCGAAAAACCCCTCAACTCTATTATTCCGCTCTAGATTACCACAGAGAATCACTTCTGTTAGGGTTTTCTAACGACAAAACCTTCGGTTGACGGAGGAAAAACAGGCAAAACCCTACCAGCATCCCATTTTTCCTGAAAAAACCGCATCGATCGCCACTCGGTCGTGGAGGTTCGTTCGGGCGTAAGAAGCGAATCAAATCCAAACGGGGTGACAGGAAACTCTAAAAAACCGCAGAAGTCGAATATTCGCTGATGTTTCAGAGCGATCGAATCCGTTACACTTCCCAAGCACGCCAAAGCTAAAAATACGCGATGCACTCGTAAATCTCGGGGAGACAATGAAACCGCTCTTATCATCCAATGTGCATTGGTTTTACCCCTGGCTCAAAAAACTATCGACCAAGCTCCTCGCCTCCGAGAACACGGTCACATTGCAACCCACCGCACTCGCAAACGAAGTGATTTTGAAGTTGCTCTCCTGGGATGGATCACTCGCGGGTGACACCACAACCGGGCTCAAGCGGGTTGCATCCAAAGTCGCACGTCAAATGCTGACGGATCGAGGTCGGAAACAAGGGGCGAAACGTCGTTACATCCAAAGTCACGCGTATGCTCAAGTCCAGGAAATGATGGATCAACGCGCCCAATCTCGAGGCACTCGCGTTCTGGAGATCATGGAAGCCGTCGAACGTCTACGTACTATCGATCCCATCTTAGGTGACCTGGTCATGCTTCGATTCTTCGAAGGATTGGATATCGATGCCGCTGCTGAAAAACTTGGCCTGAGTCGACGAACCGCAATCCGACGCTGGAGCTTCGCTAAAGCCTTCCTTAAAGAACGAATACTCTTTCAAGAAGACCCCCAAGCCATCGCTAAAGCCACCGTCCAAGCCACCGTCCAAAAGTGAATCTCCGTTTCCTCCAACTCGTACACTAAGCTCAATGCGATGCGATTGACCTTAGCAGTGGACGTACAATCAAGTATGCCCCACCCGCTCGGCAAAAAGCTCTCCGTAGATTTCTTGCTGTTCATAAGCTAAAATACTGCTCCCTCCGCGCGGGACTCTCCTTCCGCTACCGATCCGACGAAACGCGATTTCGGTTTCCACTCCCCCCGAATTCGTCCCCCCATAAAAGTTTGCAGACCCCCTCGCATGCTATCTAACCATCGCACCCTTGTTTCGATTGCTCTCGCACTCAATGCTCTGCTAACCACAGGCCGTTACGCTCACTCTGAACAACCTCCACCTCAAGAGCAACTCACAACCGCACCACAACCAAGCCAAGAACAAATCGATTTCTTCGAAAAGAAAATCCGACCTGTCTTCATCGAGCATTGCTACGAATGCCATTCAGCCCAATCAGCACCCATCCAAGCGGGACTTACGCTGGACTCCGCCCAAGGTCTTCTGCGAGGTGGTGACTCTGGCCCCGCGATTGAGCCCAACAAGAGCACCTCAAGCTTGATCATCCAAGCCCTCCGCGATAGCTCAAATCAAATGCCACCTAGCGGAAAACTTCCCGATCAAGTCATCGCTGACTTTGTTCATTGGATCGATTCCGGCGCTTACGATCCACGTACCTCGGATTCGACACCAGCCAAAAAAGAGTTCGACTTCAACGAAGCAAAAAAGTTTTGGTCGTTCGTCCCACCTTCCATGCCCATTATCCCTGATTGCGGAAACTCAACTTGGCCTGAATCATCGATCGACCACTTTACCCTTGCGGCGATGCAAGCTCACAACCTCAATCCCGTCGGGAAAGCAACCAAGCGGCAACTCATACGCCGCGCGACCTTCGACCTGACGGGACTCCCTCCAAGCCCTGAAGAAATCGAGAGCTTCTTGGCCGATGAATCCTCCAATGCTTTCGCAAAAGTCATCGATCGTCTGCTGCAATCCCATGCTTACGGCGAACGTTGGGGACGCTATTGGCTAGACGTAGCTCGCTACTCTGAGGATCAAGCACACACATTCAGCGTCCAGCCAAATACTAACGGATACCGATTTCGTGATTGGGTGATCGATGCGTTCAATGAAGACCTCCCCTTCGATCGCTTCATCCAATATCAAATCGCAGCCGATCTGATGGAAATCGATGAACCTGAGAAACTCAAACACCTTGCTGCCTTGGGTTACTTTGGACTCGGAGCACAATACTACAAAAACACCGATGCTGCGAAAGCCGCTGCGGACGAACTCGATGATCGGATCGATACCCTCACTCGCGGTTTCCTCGGACTAACCGTCTCGTGTGCTCGTTGCCATGACCACAAATTCGACCCTATTCCACAACAAGACTACTACTCTCTCGCAGGAGTTTTTCACAGTTCGAGACTTTATAATGCCCCTTTGGTTCCAAGCACCGAAGTCGATCGTTACAACCAATCGCAACAGACAATTAAAAAACATGAGGAAGCCATTGGTCGTATCATCGCGGAGAATTCTCCCAAACTGCGTGAAAGCAGACTTGCAGAGGTGTCGGAGTATCTAGTGGCTACTCGCAAGTTAGCTCAGACGCAGGCAAACACTCCCTCGGTTCAAATCGCTGAGTTCGCTAAATCGAATTCTCTCGATGAAACAGTATTAAAGCGTTGGGTTGACTTCTTGAAGTCAAAATCGAACTCGCATCCCCTCAGCTTAAAGGCTTGGTTCACCAGCGTTGAATCGACATCACCCGACGATGTCGCTAAAAGCATTGCAGGCGACTTCCAACACCATCTCGAATTGCTTTTGCGACAACGCGACGGGACGCTTACACCCGAAGAGCAAACCGAACTCTCCAAGCAAACCGAAACAGGAAACGCCCGATACGCAAGTCCCAAGGTCACAAAGTCCAATCCAAAGGTCGCTATCGATGTGGATGTCACAGGTGCAAAAGAACTCTTCTTGGTAGTCAATGACGGCGGGAACGGAGCAAGCTGCGATCATGCCGATTGGCTCGAACCAAAACTTATCACCATGTCCGGAGAGCTTGCACTGACCGATCTGAAATGGCGAGAAGTTTCAACGTCATTCGGTAAAGTCCATATCAACGCAAACGTCAGCGGACAACCATTGCGGGTTGCTGGTCAACTCTACAGCAATGGACTCGGAACTCACTCCACCTCCGTAATCACCTACGACCTTCCTGAAGGTACTACACGATTTACCGCCTTTGGAGGACTCGATAACAGCGGAAGCGATCAAGGTGGTGATTGCGGCACAAACGCAACGATTCAATTCCGAGTATATACGGATCGACCAACCGACATCGAAGTTGGCAAGGGAGACCTGCTAGCGGAAGTCTTCGGCGAGAAAGGTGTATTCGCCCTGGATAGCAAGGAGGTGGAGAACCGCCTTCCCGAGCAATCCCGCACCGCTTTAGCATCGCTGCGAGAAGAGCTCGAACAAGCCCGTCGAGACGCGCCAAGTATGTATCCAATCGCACACGTGATTGCGGATGCATCTTCAACGGACATCAAAGTCATGGTGCGTGGAAATCCCGCCAAACAAGGGGAAATTGCCCCCCGGCGTTTCCTTAAAATACTAAGTGGCGATTCTCCGCCACCTTTCACAAAGGGAAGCGGCAGATTGGAATTGGCTCAAGCAATCACTTCACCAGAGAACCCACTGACCGCTAGAGTAATCGTCAACCGCCTTTGGCAACACCATTTCGGACGAGGCTTGGTGGGAACACCAGACAACTTCGGCAAGCTAGGTGAATCACCGACGCACCCCGAACTCCTCGATTACCTAACGCTGAAATTCATTCAGCACGGCTGGTCATTGAAAGCCTTGCACCGCGAAATGATGCTCTCGGCCACTTACCAACTCAGCACCGATCGCAACGAAGCCAATATGCAAATCGACGCAGATA
Organism: uncultured Pirellula sp.; assembly: GCA_903820735.1. GTDB lineage: Bacteria > Planctomycetota > Planctomycetia > Pirellulales > Pirellulaceae > JBKCUI01. The sequence goes on along the minus strand of CAIJIZ010000588.1, from coordinate 4,998 downwards.
ATCGTTACCTCTGGAGAATGAACCGTCAAAGATTGGACGTAGAAGCATGGCGGGATGCTCTGTTGGCGACCTCCGGACGCCTCGACCGAACCCTTCATGGACCGTCCACGAATTTAGCTGACGCCGCAAATAACCGCCGAACGATCTACGCATTCATCTCTCGCCACGAACTTGACAACATGCTGCGACTCTTCGATTTCCCCGATGCGAATATCACCTCATCGACCCGGTCCGAGACAACCGTTCCACAGCAACAACTCTTCGTTCTCAATAGCCCCTTCATGATCGAACAATCCAAAGCCTTCGCGCTCCGAATCGAAAAACAAGCTGGATCGAGTCTCGAAGATCAAATCCAGTTCGCTTATCTCATGGCATTCGGTCGCCCCGCAAGCGAACGCGAACTAAACATCGCCAGCAAGTTCTTAAAAACAGAAGAGACCGAAGAAGTCAAATCTTTGAATAAACTAAGCCGTTGGGAACGATACGCTCAAGCGTTGCTCGGAAGCAACGAATTCATGTATCTGGATTGAAAAGCCCGAATCCCACTACCCTCGCTGAGGCATCTCTATGAAAACCAATCCATCGCAACAGGCACATTGTCTCAATACTCAAAACTGGGCAAACACTTCCCGACGCGAACTGCTCCAGAAATTCGGAACTGGGCTAGGCACTCTCGGCTTGGCAGGAATCCTAAACTCCCAAAAGCTGCTCGGCTCGGAACCCGCTCCTTTCAACACCGTTTCAAATCCATTAGCCCCTAAACCGCCAATGTTCGCCCCACGGGCGAAACGTATCATCCATCTCTTCATGAATGGTGGACCTTCACAAGTCGATACGTTTGACCCTAAGCCCTCGTTGACCAAGTACGATGGGCAACGCCCCCCCGGAGCCAACCTAAAAACAGAACGACAAACAGGCGGTTTGATGAAATCCCCATTCCAGTTTGCTCGCCATGGTCAGTCCGGTCTCGAAATCAGCGAGATCTTTCCTCACATAAGCACCTGCGCGGACGATTTATGCGTCATCCGCTCCATGCACACCAACATCCCTAATCACGAACCCTCGTTGCTGATGATGACCAGTGGTGAGACGCAGCCGACAAGACCCTCGATGGGATCTTGGCTGCTCTATGGTTTGGGAACAGAAAATGAAAACCTCCCAGGGTTCGTCGTTCTATGTCCAGGCAAACCTGTCGTCGGTCCAGCACTCTGGGGAAATCGCTTTCTGCCAGGCATCTACCAAGGTGCACAAATCAACAATGCCCAAATGGATCCGCAAAAAGTGATCCGAGACATCAGCAATTCCGCCATTTCCCGTTCCTCCCAAAGAGAACAACTAGACCTTCTCAAAGAGATCAACGAACACCATCTTGAACAACGCGGTGGTCAAGACAATCCGCTCGAAGCTAGGATTCAATCCCTCGAAATGGCCTTCCGTATGCAAACCGAAGCCCAAGATGTTTTTGACTTGAACCAAGAAACCCAAGCGACCAGAGACGCCTACGGTAAAGGTGAATTCGCCGATGGATGTCTCGCTGCACGCCGTCTAGTCGAACGAGGGGTTCGAATGGTGCAAGTCTTCTACGGAAACGGACAGCCATGGGACGACCACGAGAATATCGCCGACCATGCCAAGAAAGCTCAAGCCGTGGATCAGCCAATCGCTGCTCTGATCAACGATCTGAAAGCTCGCGGACTCTTCGAAGACACCCTGATCCTTTGGGGTGGCGAATTTGGACGCACCCCCGTATCCGAGGGTGCGAAAGGTCGTGACCACAATAATCACGGCTTCTCCGTTTGGCTCGCTGGCGGTGGAGTTAAAGGTGGCATGGCCTACGGGGCAACCGATGAATTCGGCTTTGCCGCAGTCGAAAACAAAGTCCACGTGCACGACCTTCATGCGACCCTCCTACACCTGATGGGAATCGATCACGAGAAACTTACCTATCGCTACTCAGGACGAGATTTCCGCCTGACAGATGTGCACGGTCGAGTGATTCACGATATCCTCACTTAAACACTGCTAGACAACTCTTCTCTTATCGTAAGCAGCCCTATGAAACGACCATCCTTTGCCGAAGCATGGAACCGACTTTCGGCTCTCAAGAATGCTCTCATCTTCGTTCTTCCGTTTCTCCTGTGGGATGCTTTATTTCATTCGCAACCAGTTTCCGCACAAACCTCGACGGATCGATTGCCAACACCTTGCCATTGGACACACACACCTCCCGTCATCGATGGAATAGCAGATGACACTGGCTGGAATTCCGCTCCCCTGATCACCAACTTTCGAACCCCTTGGCTTCCAACTGCCGATGCTTCAACCCCCACCATCAATACCCAAGCGAAACTTTTATGGGATAACGAATACCTGTATGTTTGGGCAAAACTGGAAGACAAGGATTTCCAAGCGTACATCACCGAACGCGACGCTCAGACTTGGCTCGATGATTGCTTCGAAGTCTTCCTAAAGCCAACAGAACAACATCCAGGTTATTACGAGTTCCATGTTACTCCTGCCAATACGCAGATGGATCTCTACATCCCCGAACGGCATCGACGAGCTTACGCAATCTACAAGTCAGAACACGATTTCGAATTCCAAAGTGCCGTTTATCTCGATGGCTCCATCGAACCTCGCACCGATGTAGATACTGCTTGGCAAGTCGAGTTTAAAATCGCTTGGAAGGACTTCTGGCGAACAGGTGGACGCCCCGTCCAAGATGAAATCTGGAGCTACTCTCTTTGCCGATACGATTACGATCAATCCCTAAACAAACCGAACCTGACGACCATCTCACCCTTGAGCGAACCATCGTTTCATCGACACGAGGAATTCGCCAAATTGCGATTTCTAGGGCCTGAGTACTCCGAACTCGAAAACCTCACCGAGAAATCTTCCGACGGAAAGTTCGTTCGCATCCCGATGAACACGTCGCGAGTGGCTGGATCCCCAACCCCTCCGCTACCGTTTACGACCCGAGCTGTCGATCTAGGATTTCCGATCGACCATCCTATCCAATTGCGAATCGAACCAACATCTCCAAGTTCAAAGCCCGGGAACGCAACCCCAATCTGGATCATCACTCAGAAAAACTCTTACGGACCATCGGCTATCTACCGACTAACTCCGACCGAGAATGATTCTTTTCATCCAAATTGCATCCAACCATCTGTGTCCGACCGCGTCCATTACGATCTGTGCTTTCACCCAGACTTTCCCACCAAACCCTATTTGTTCGTAGGACTAAACGAACCTGTCGACGGAGTCAAACATTCCCGAATTCTCCGCCTCGAACTCAATGCATCCAGCAACAACGCGGTAGACAATGCCTCAACTGAAGTCATCGATGAAAAAGTGATCATCGAATGGCCTAGTGATGGGCATAACGGCGCAGCACTTACTTTTGGTATCGACGGATTTCTCTACATCACCAGCGGCGATGGAACCACCGATTCCGACTCCAATCTTCGAGGCCAAGATCTATCGGAATTGACCGCCAAAGTACTCCGTATCGACGTCGATCAACCTTCCGAAAACAAACCGTATTCGATTCCCCTAGACAATCCATTCCTTGAACGTGGAAATGCTCGCCCGGAAACTTGGGCTTACGGCCTTCGAAATCCATGGCGTATCACCACCGATTCACAATCAGGACGCATTTGGATCGGACAAAACGGACAAGACCTTTGGGAGCAAATCTATTTGCTTCAACGCGGGGCAAACTACGGCTGGAGTGTGATGGAAGGCGCATCGGTCTTCTACGCAAACCGCACGCCGGGGCCAGACCCCTTCATACCTCCGGTGATGGATCACCACCACAGCCAAGCGCGATCTCTTACCGGCGGAGTCGTCTATCGAGCGAATAAGCCCGAGAATCAAACGCTCTTGGGAGATTACATCTACGGAGACTACTCCACCGGGAAAATATGGGCTATTTCCCACGATGGAAATCAACCCTCAAAAGCTCGCGAAATCGCCGACACGCCCCATTCCATCACGGCGTTTGAACAGTTACCCGACGGCCGCATTTGGATCGCCGATCACCTGGGCAAGTCCATCGTCGAACTGATTCCAAATGATCAGCTCGACAACTCAGAAGCATTCCCCAAACTCCTCAGTCAAACTGGACTCTTTGAAAATGTGGAGAACCATGCGTTCGCTTCAGGCATTATTCCCTATTCAGTGAACTCTCCTCTCTGGAGCGATGGGGCCATCAAGCGTCGTGCGTTCGCGATCCCCGATCGATCTGCTGATGCCCTCAACAGAAAAGGTACCGAACTAAAAGATGAATATGATCCAGGGCTATCGAGCAAGAATGATCGCCGCATTGAATTCCAAAACCAATTCGGGTGGACTTTTCCCAACGAAACGGTCCTGATCAAAAGCTTTGGACTCGAACATCGCGATAGCAACTCATCAATACCCACTACTCAATGGATTGAAACCCGATTGATGGTCCGCCAACAAAATGAATGGGTCGGATATTCCTACCGATGGAACGAAGAAGGCACTGATGCTTATCTCGTAGATGCCGATGGAGACGATATTTCCTTTGTCGTCGCCGATCCAACTGCCCCAGATGGCAAGCGTGAGCAAGTTTGGCATTACCCCAGTAGAGCGGAATGCATGGTTTGCCACAGTCGCGCCGCGAACTATACGCTCGGTCTGCAAACGGCTCAATTAAACCGAGTCCACGACTACGGAACATTCTCCGCAAACCAGTTAGCTGTATTCGAACAACTCGGCCTGTTCCGTTTAAACCCACAAGCCTTCAATCCGCAACCTGCAACAACAAATCCTCCAGACACAAAAACCCCGCAGGATATTGCGGTCGAAGGCCCAGATAGGGCAAAAGCTTTCCAGCTCAGCCAAAGACCTATGCCGAAGGAAACATCCTTACTTCCTGCATCCCCGCAGCGACTACCGAAATTAGCCAATCCGTACGATATCCATGAACCCTTGGATTCGCGGGTCCAATCCTATCTACACGCGAAC
>CAIJIZ010000587.1 GCA_903820735.1 uncultured Pirellula sp. | reverse complement strand
TTGAGTTCTGCGACCGCAAACGAAGAAATCCCAACGGTCGCTACACCACTGCCATCCTCAGGAACGTAAATCCACTCGTGCGATGAACAATACTTGAGTGCTTCCGGTCGAATCGTCATCTGCTTTACCCTCTGTTAATGGTTGAATGTTATCGGCTGAATGTTAATGGTTGAACACTTCCGGCGGGCTGATCACAGATCGCACCCCTTGCGGTAATCGCTGCTCGGTAATCGCTACCCCTGTCGATCGCTTACAAGTCGCATAATGCCGAGTACAAGGCATTGTAGCTTGACGCGCCTCTTGCCTAAAGGCTTCCTCTATTCAAAGGTTGAACGCTGTTATCCTAAGTTGAACGCTTGTAAAATGGCAATTGCCGAATGGTCGCAATCGATTTACTACCTCGTATGTCGACCTGAATTTGGCTGCCGACCTGGGCATACGGGGTGTCGATGTAAGCCATAGATATCGGGACTTGCATGGTCGGTGAAAAAGTTCCGCTGGTGACCCGCCCGATCAACTTGCCATCCTGATCGTAACATTCGGCTTGCTCCCGCGCCGCGCGGCGGCCTTCGAGAACCAACCCCACCCGTTTTCTGGCCGGTTCGCTCTTGCTTCGCTCAACCAACGCATCTCTTCCAGAGAACTGCCGTTCCTTAGGCTGTACGGCAAAGCCCAATCCAGCCGTGTAAGGATCAACCATCTCATCAAGCTCATGTCCATACAAAGGCATGCCAGCCTCCAACCGCAAAGTGTCGCGGGCCCCAAGCCCCACGGGGCTGACCCCAAGCTCACGGCCAGCCAACATCAAATTCTCCCAAACTCTCGCAGCATCCTCAGCCCTGACGATCCACTCAAATCCATCCTCACCCGTATAACCCGTACGCGAGACGATACAAGGCTTAGACATCTGGTCCGTCACCTTCGCTTTGTAGTATCCAAGATTCAATGCGGAAGCTGGAATCAGCTTCTTGCAAAGCTCCACTGACTTGGGCCCCTGGATCGCAATCATCGCGGTACTGTCGGTTACATCATGAAATTCCACATCCGGAAATTCAGCCAAACGAGGGGCCATCCAACCAAGAAGCTTCTCTTTGTTGCTTGCGTTGACTACCAATAGAAAATAAATCTTGCCACTCGGACTCTCTAAACAACTTACCAACACGTCATCGAGAATTCCCCCAGCCTCATCGCACATCAGGGAATACCGAACCTGCCCAGGCTCCATATCCAACACCCGTCGCGTCAATAATCGATCGAGTAACTGATCCGCTCTCGGACCATCAAAACGCAAACGGCCCATGTGCGAGATGTCGAATAACCCTACGTCTTGCCGCGTTGCGGTGTGCTCCGCCACGATCCCAGAATACTGAATCGGCATCTGATAACCCGCAAAAGGGGCCATCCGCCCACCATGCGCTGCATGCCAATCATGCAAAGCTGTTCGCTTGATCTGTGTCGTCATCGCTTGACCACTCGTATCCTACCGCAACGGGAATTCTTGGAAGTTCTCTTCGACGCTATCTGTAAAGCTGAAGGATTTCTAGCGGTCGGTCAAGTGCTTTATGAGAAACTCCTGACTGTTCGCAAATTCGACATCTCCAACTTCACCCCTTCCAGGAAACACCAAAGTGCATTTCACTCCCAATTCCTGACACTTCTCTCGCAACCCAATCCCATACATCGCTGAATGGGTCGGGTCGGACTCACTCCCACCCAACTGCGGCTTCTTGGTCTGCTTGGGATATTCTAAAAACACCGGTGGATCCTCTCGACTTACCAACTCGATGGGAGAGTATTCTTTGATCCATGGCAAGACTTGCTCGCGATTCGCGAGCAACAATTCGAATTCCGCCTCGCGCGTCCGCCCTTTGGCCGCAAATCCAAATACATGCCCGCCATAGACACTGTTGCCTATCCACTCGCGTAATTGCTTCGGATCCAGCGAAGTCTGAGCGGAGACGACCGCAGCACACGTCAGTCGTGTTGATTCTCGCGCGACGGGATCGGAGCTGTGTTGGTCCGCCATATCGTCGTGAAACGCAAGCCAAAGGGATGTACAAGCACCGGCAGAGCTCCCTGTTGCTCCCACACGATCGGGATCAATATTCCACTCTTTTGCTTTCGATCTCAACGTCTGCAATGCACGAGCAGCATCATGCAAAGGGGCACGCACCGGTGGCTCAACCCCCTGCTCCATCGCTTGCGCTATAAAGCGATAATTGATCGCCGCTACGGATATCCCCGATGCTAAATATCGCTTGATCGGAAAATTCCCGTAATTGGTTTTATCCCCCCCTTTCCAACCACCACCATGTATCAATAACACCAACGGGGTCGGACTCGGTGACTCGGCTTTCCAGAAATCAAACCGCTGCCTGCTAGATTCCGTCCCATAAACATAGTCGGATACCGTTGGCTCCGGCCTTGCCGGCGGTGACTTACCCTGATCTCTCGGCTTGTTGTTCCCAACCTTGGGGACTTCCAAAGCCGTAACTCGCACATCATCGAACTCATTCTGGTCATCAAACGAACCGATCCCAATCCGCCCAGCCCCAAAGGTCTTGTCCTGAACACTCATCAACGGCTCGTCCATGTCGTCGAAGTAAACGCGGATCTTCCCCGTGGAAACCTCCCGCTCCAACTTCACTCGATGCCAAGCGTCGTCCCAAGCGACTCCCCGAGTATTGTTCGTCAACGGCCGACGCGGTGCTCCATCGACAATCATGATCTGGCCACTGGCAGGATCTGGCTTGGCCCCCAAATGAACGTAATAGAAATGCTCCGGATCTTGATACCCAAAAAACACGCAACAATCCCGATGATTGCCCGTATCTTTTGTACTTCGCACCCGAAACTCGATCCTCACATTGCCTACCGATAAGTCCCTCACCATCGCAAGATTGTGCGGGCTGCGATACTTCGGTTCATAAGCACTGATCCGCTTATTGATCGCATACGTGCGATTCGATCCCTCCTGCAACCAATCCCATGCCTGAGGATCCGTCGGCTCCCACTTCGAAACGCCACTTTGAAAATCATCTGCGAACAGCACCTCAGCAACTTCCTGCCCCGATACACGCCCAGAGCCTGAGAAGACAAACACAGAGCCTGCGAATACAAACAGTGCAAGGGCACTGACAGCCAAACCACCCTGCATGCGATTCGGCCATGAAATCGGACTCAAACCGCCGAACAAATACTGTCGCTTTGATGCCATCTGCGTCTTCTCTTGTTAAAGTTCTGCTGCTCCAACAAACCCCGCTCTTGCCAACCCTGCCGCTGCCAACCCTGCCGCTGCCAACCCTGCCGCTGCCAACCCTGACTCCGTAAGTCCCGAGCCAATAAAGCTCGCCAGGACAACCATAACCGAGCAACTATAACCGATTTGAAAACTCCCGACCCAATGGCAATCCCACTTCCGATGCAGGAAACTGCGTTTTTTGATTCTTCCCACGCAAGTGGCCGAATCTTGCCCAGTCCCGTATAATGAACTGACAAAGCGAGTTCCACCCTTTACCTGACCTAAACCACGGCCCACTATCCGAGAGATTACCATGCCGCAAACCACTCACTGCTGCCTCATGGCGAAACATCCTTGGCTCATTCCATCGGTGCTACTAGCGATCGCATCCGTTGCCATCGTTACCTTCAACTCCGATGCATTCGCTACCTCAGCCCCACCGACTGAGGAGCCAGCGAAAAAGGCTACCGGAAAGTCGAAGGACAAGGACGACGATGAAGGCAAAGAAACAGCCAAAGTCATCGTAGGTCGCAGCGCGAAAGCGGCCAACAACTCCTCGAAAGGAAAGAAAATGGACGAACCAGAATACAACAAACTCACCGCTGAAGAACGTTGGGTACTCCTCAACAAAGGAACCGAATACGCTTTCACCGGCAAATATACGGACCATTTTGTCGAAGGCACCTACATTTGCAAACGATGCAACGCCCCCCTCTACAAATCTGACGATAAATTCCACAGCGGCTGCGGCTGGCCAGCCTTCGACGACGAAATCAAAGATTCGATTACTCGCAAAGTAGACGCCGACGGCTCGCGAATCGAAATCATGTGCAAGAACTGCGGTGGTCACCTCGGACACGTCTTCAACGGCGAACAAATGACCAAGAAGAATTCTCGCCACTGCGTCAACAGTATCTCGATCAAGTTCGTTCCGAAAAGCAAAGAACTTCCACCCGTGATCTCGAACAAGAAAACGGAATCGGAAAAAGAGTCCGAAGAGACTCCCAAGAAATCGGAGAAGTAGGACGAAAGCCTTCCGGTTGCTGGAATAGGAACGGCGCAAGCCCGAAACTGTCACGACTGCCACAATTCCCTCGGCCCTTTGAGCCCACCAAGCTCAAACTGCAGGGCGAAGGGATACTCTACGTGCACTAGTCGGACTGCTGCACTAGTCGGACTACACCGAAGTCATTATCTACCAACATAGCAGATTGAAATCGGTTTGCTCCCCTCCTCTTCCCACTGAATAGAAGCGGAGTCGCGACTTTATTGGGTTCGGTTTTCTTTGCTTCTTTGCTTCTTTGCGTGAGCCATTCGCCCGCACTTCATGGCCACCGGCGGGCCAGGCGACAGAAAGGTCTTGGCTTCCCTTCTCCCGCTTGGGCGGGAGCAAGGGGCGGGGGGGATGAGGGTGGGAAGATCACTGGCCTACGTTAAAAATCACTTGCTGTAATTCCATCATAAACAAGGTTAGGAAGACAGTTATCGCATGTCATGAAGTTCGCAAAACGCAAACTGCGCGTGTTCACCCACCTCATCCCCCGACCCCTTCTCCTCCCCCGGGAGG
>CAIJIZ010000586.1 GCA_903820735.1 uncultured Pirellula sp. | reverse complement strand
CGAACTGCATGTAATGTGACAACTATCCTACTGACCTTGTTTATGATTGAATTACAACAGGCAGCTTCAATCGCAGTCCAGTGCTCTTCCCACCCTCATCCCCCCCGCCCCTTGCTCCCGCCCGCGGGAGAAGGGGAGCCAAGCGTATAAGGCTTATCGCCTTTGAATATCAATTTGTAGCCACGATCGCTTCGCGCGGTCAGGCAAGGGATCTGGGGATGTACCCTATTTACTCGTACCTCCCCTTCGCCTCCCGGGGGAGGAGAAGGGGTCGGGGGATGAGGTGGGTGAACACGCGCTTTTTTGCGTTTTGCGAACTGCATGTAATGTGACAACTATCCTACTGACCTTGTTTATGATTGAATTACAACAGGCAGCTTCAATCGCAGTCCAGTGCTCTTCCCACCCTCATCCCCCCCGCCCCTTGCTCCCGCCCAAGCGGTTGACATGTCGTGGTCAGATCTACGGTGCGATGATTGATTGGTATTCTTTCTCGTATTTAGGGATACCACCGACATAAGGTAGGAAGTGTAACTGTGGGTTTACGTTGCTTTTCTGACTATACCAAGAGCGAGTATTGTAGAAGAGGGTTTTTTCTAGCAACATTTGGCTGTGACTCATCCACTGTATTTCTTGGTTGGAGGTGACTTCGATGACCGAATCATGGGCATCTAGCTGATTACAAATGGTCTGCGAAATAAGTCTTGCTTGGACTTGCGCGGATTGGGCCATATTGGTCAAGACGGAAGGAGACCCGGGACCTTGCAGGAGAAACAGATTCGGAAAGCCGCGAACAAAAATTCCGGCAATGGTCTTGGGGAAGCTGCCCCAGAAATCTCTGAGTTGTACTCCTGAGCAACCTTGTATGTCGACATCGAGAATAGCTCCCGTGAAGGCTTCAAATCCAGTTGCATAGATCACCGCATCAATTTGGTAGCCGGTCGAACGTTCGGGTTGATGGTCAGTCGGAAGCAGTTTTTCATTGCGGTTGGATTTCGAGCAGTGGATGGAATGCCTTTCTAAAGATACGTCGCTATCGCGAACATCGATGAGTTGAACATTGCTTTTCGACAGGGAAGCGTAATAACCTCGTTCAATACAAATACGTTTCGTTCCGAAGGGATCTGGTGTATTGAGTAAGGTGTCAGCAAGGGATTTGCTAAGACTATGAGAGCGAAGTCGTTGGTGAAACAAATTTTCGACACGTCGATTGGATTGAATGTTCGAAAACAGATCCGTGGTGATTCCGATCATGGCAAAAAGATCGGCATTTCTCCAGCAGATGTCGAACCTCGTTTCTAGCTCCTCATCAGACATGTTTGTACCAGGGGTTTTAGCTGTCGGCGAGGAGGAGCCGAACTGCGAATTTTCGAGCATGTTCAAGAAAAGTTTGCGTTGCGTTTTACGGATGCGGCGACGATTGATAAACGCTTGTTGGTTGTCAGATGCTGGCATTGCCAAGGACGGTGTGCGTTGAATGACGTACAGTTTCTTGCATTCTTTCGCTAACTCAGGGATGATTTGAATTCCCGACGCTCCTGTGCCGACGACTGCGATGGACTTGTCGCGGAACGAGGGACAAGTGTCGGGCCATTGGGCTGTATGCCACTGCTGACCTTCATACTGCTCATGGCCTGGCAGGGTGGGAGTGAACGGTTTGGAGAGTGAGCCTAGCGCGAGCGCAATGAAGCGTGCTGTAAGAGTCTTTCCATCGGTGAAGGTTGCTTGCCATTGTTTCCGTTTTTCATCCCAGGTCAGATCGCTGAGTTTGGTATTTAAAAGCAGGAATGGTTGTAGTTGCTCGAAGTTGGTGAATTGCTGTAGATACTCGAGGATTTCAGGTTGCGTTGCAAAGTCTTCGGACCATTGCCAAGTTTGATCGAAGAGGGGTGAATGATGAAACGCATAATCGACGGTGGGTGTATCGCATCGAGCACCGGGATACCTATTTGTGAACCAAGTACCACCGACGCTTGGGTTTTGGTCAGCGATAAGAAAGGTGCAGTTGCGTTTTTTCAGCTCTGTCGCGAGGGCGATTCCGGAGAAGCCTGCGCCTACGATTAAGCAATCGAGAGTGTTCGGCATAGGAATGCGATCAAGCCAGAGGTCGGACAAAAAAATCGGATTCGGTCACGAGGACGGCTCCGGTTCGTTTCGCTAGTTTTTGGGTTGGAGTAGCGGCTTGCAGGCTTCCGAATCGGCAACGTTGGGAGCCGCGTTGCAGGGCCCATTCGATGCGTTCGGCCATCAGGGCGAGGTTCGCCCAACCGGGTTGTGCTGCCGAGCCTCGCAGTTCAGGCGCAACGATACTTGCTTCGATCCGCGTGATACCATTTTGTGTAACACCCATGAGGAGTCCGACGACTTTATCGTCTAGCAATAGGACGGCGTTATCGTCGCTTGCGGCATTCTTACATATGTTTTGCAAGTTTTGTAGGACCGCTGGGTAATCCCCTGCAAGCTCGTCGCAATGCAACTTAGCGACCGGTTCCAAGGGGGCTTGGGCAAGCGGAATGATACGTGCGGAGGTGGGTATTTCGTTGCGTTCGCGGAGCCAGTCTCGCAGGGGCAATACAAAGCTAGCGAGTTTCTCCGTGGTGGTTTCGTATTCGCGAAATGAGTCGACGCATTGGAATCCGCAGGCAAGTAAAAACGGTGTGGCTTGCGGGTCGGTCGCGGAAGCGACTTTGGCGGTCAGTTCGACATGATTGCGTTCCGTTGCGTAGGATGTGAGGGCATCGAGCAGATGTCTTCCGACGGAACGCCGCCGGTAGGGTGCGGGGACATGCAGACGGAAGTGCAAGCGAGGTTGTTGGTTTTCATTTCGGCCTGGACAAGCAGCAGCGGCACCGAGGATGCGTTTGGAGTGTGCATCGCGTGCGAGAAGAAATAGGTTCCAGTAGGAATGG
>CAIJIZ010000585.1 GCA_903820735.1 uncultured Pirellula sp. | reverse complement strand
TTCCCGTTTTCATCAAGTTTCAGCAATGCGTTTTTTGGATCGGTGGAGAGTTCGAAGAGTTCATTCGATGTGGTCGAAGGTATGATTCGTCGAATTCGCCCTAACGAGTCTTGTGCAGGACTTATGAATTGTTTGGCTTTGTTATTCGCAGTTCCCCGCTCGTCTTTGGAATTTACAAAGTCTGCTTCGAAGATACTTCCATCGGGATTTGCTACAAGGAGCGATTCGCGACTGGGAGAATACGCGATTGCTGATTTATCCGCATCCAGCGAAGTCGATGTGCGTAGATCGAGCGGCTTGAGGTCAACATTGGTCAAGTAATTGATTCGCTCTCTTGCCCAGTGATCGAGTTTCGGCATCTTGGAGACTAGCAAGTTTGACTCGACTTTGATCGATTTGTCAGTTGCCCCTTGTTGCTGGACACGACTCTCTGATAGTTTCGCATCATTGACTAATTCGCGAATAAAGGTGTCGATCGAATCGTTGATAATGGCGCCTCCCGAAGGTGCCTTCTCATTGATCCGAGCGCGGGCCAATCCAAGTTGTCGCGTGATGTAATCGATTTGCGAACCTGCAAGATCCTTTTCCGCTTGTTCTTGGAGTCGAACAGCAATCCGCTTTTGAGCTTCTTCTTGTTTGCGAGCTTCTACCGCTATTCTTTCACTCTCCTTCGCCTGTTTTTCGCTCTCTAAAGCTCTGGTTTCGTTTTTTACAGCTTTCCGTTCGTTATCCTTAGCGAGTTGAGCATTCTCATTGGCAAGCTCTTCATTCTTAATCGCCTTTTTTTCGTTTGTGACGGCGATTTCCAGGTTGTCTTCTGCTTTTTGAGCATTGGCGACTGCAAGTGCTTTTGCGTTTGTTGCCACCCATGCCAAGTATCCAACAATTGACGAGCCGATAAGGAGCGATGCGATAAACGCGGTCACAAGTCTGCGCATTCTCGCTTTGCGCAATTTCAACTCGCGCTTTGCTTCTTCTACTTGTCCTCGCAGCTGGTTCTCCGCCGGTTCGCTTGTATCGAGGATCTGGAGTGCAAGGTCATAATCCCCTTGTTCAAATGCGCAACGCCCGAAGTCGAATCGCACTTTCTTCAGTCCCGCATTGGCAGCGGAGTTATTGCTCCAGAACTCGATGGCATCGCGATAGCCGTAAAGCGAGCGATAGTATTGGTCATAGTCGCTCGAACTGTTAGCTTGTATGGCCAAGGCTTGACTGCGTTCGGTCAATTCCAAGCTGCTTTTGATCCTAGCACGCTCCTTCTGAATTTCCTGAATTGCCTCCTGCATCTCCTCGACTTTGGCGTAACGGTCTTCGGGGTGAGTGGCTAGTGCTTTCAAAGCCACTTTGAGCATCGGATCGCTGCAATCCGTCGGTTGTATGATGTTGTTCTGGGCAGCGGCAACAAGTGCTGATCGCCCCAGTTTTGCCGTTTCCTCTTTCGGAAGTCTTGGATGCTGACCAGTTACCACCAGATAGAGAATGCCACCGAGCAAATAGATGTCGCTACCTTTACCGATAAGACTTTTATCCCCCTTGGCAACTTCAGGGCTAATCCATTGGAAGGTTCCTGCGACACGGACCGGATCAGGCCTCTTCAGATCGCTTGCAACGCCCCAGTCGACCGCATAGACCTCACCGTACTCCCCCAAGACTACGTTGTCGGGTTTGATATCCATGTGGATGATGTCTTTGCTGTGCGCAAAGGCGATGGCATCGCACAGTTTGTCGAAAATCTCGAGATTCTCATCGAGAGCGTTAGTTCGAATGTTTTTCTCCCAAGGTGTTCCTTGGATGTATTTCATCGAATAGAAATAGACACCATCTTCGGTTTTCCCGAGTTCATAGATAGGTGTGATATTGGGGTGTTCCAGCTGTGCTGTTATCTCGGCTTCGAAAAAGAACTGCTTGGATAAGTTATCGGTTCGCTTCTCTTTGCGAATCATCTTCAGCGCCACAGGACGCTTGACGGCATTCTGCGTAGCGAAGTAAACCAATCCCATTCCTCCCTCGCCGAGGATATGAAGCCCGAGTCGGCCCGTTTTCGGGTCGATCTTCTTCCTGATCTGGTAATCGGCTCGCTCGTTGTCAAGTTCGATCAACTCGGAAACTTGACGTTTCGTTATCCGACTGAAAATCGCATCTGAGGCTTCTGCTCGCGGCGCTTGGATGTACTGCCGCGACTCACCTATCGACTTCGAGTTACCCGCACCACTAACACTCGCGCGCATCGATTGTCCCGATGAGACACTGTTGGCATTCGAACGACTATTGTTCGTGAGATCTCCTTTGGATCCAGGAAGCTGATCTGTCAAATCTATGGTCTGATCATTCGAACTGCGACCTTCCAGTCCCGATGAACCGGATTGGCTATCAAGCGGTATTGTCCCTGAGTCATACCCATCCGAACGACCTGAGTCGGACGATCTCTTCATCTCCGAACTCACCGAGCTTATCGATGAGAGATCCATTGTCTGATCGTAAGTCATGGAGCTTGGCAAAACATTCGTACCAGCATCCGAGGAAGAGTCCGAGGGGCTTAATAAAACTGTACCACCAAAGGGAGCTTGTTCCTTCGGCAAGATCATCGTACCCATTTCAGAGATGGAAATCTCATCGAGCGATAAACTTGCAGAAGTCCCACTCGTTGATGTTCCACCTTCGGATTGGTCGACAGAGAACTCGACTGTTTGATCCGATAGCGAATCAAGATCCATCGTCGGATCGGCTTTTGCAGGAACACTTTGGCTCAGGTCGATCGTCTGATCAAAGTTCGCGCTCTCGGAATGGTCCTCTGATTCCTTTTCTGATTGCTTCTCTATAGCAAGACCGTCGATCGGTGGAACCGCATCGAATGTCTGGTTCTCGTCGAAGGACTCATTGCGATCCGGTTGATTTGGATCCGGCCGGTTTGAATTTGGTGTAGGTTCTTTGTGGTTGCTCATGGTGTCTTTACTGGATCATTCAAGCTCTAGGATTTTTCTTCGTTGCGATTCTGTGCTACAGAACTGAGGCGACGCTTTCGTCTTGCCCTCGAAGAGAAATCAGGCTCGTTTACCGAGCTCGCTTGCGCGATTGCGTTTTCCTTTTCCTGATGATCCTTTCTTTCCGAATTTTTACTGAGCCAAACGGCACCCAAGAGAATACCCCATGCCTTCTCTTGATTTACCGTAGCTACCTCATCTCGCCCACCATTCTCAATAGTTGAGTCTGGCCGTGCCTCGTACCTCGCTTGGTCCTCCGAACCAGGTGCCGGAGCAGGAGCGTTCGGAGCACCGGGCTCTGAAGGTTCGCTCCCTGACGGCTCCTCTTGGGGCTTCTGGGATTTCGGTTGATTCTCCTCGGTACCAATGAGGATATACGCGATTTCGCGTTTCTCCCCGTCGCTCGTCTCCTCCAAGATTACATAACGCCCTGCCCGTGTTCCAGGCTGTTTCTTTAAGTAATCCTCGATCCTATTGATTTGCGACTGAGACACTTGATTGTCGTTAGCCAGAATGTCATCTGGAAGTTCGATCTCGATATATTGTTTGTTAATTCTCTTGTTGCGTGCCTCAGGATCCTCGTTCTCCAACTCCTGCTCCTCGATCGCAACGCGAATCCTCGCGAGAACAATCCGCACCTTGCGTTCCTGCAATGGCTCGTCTTCATATTCCGCTGACTGCACCGGAGTCGTCTGAGCTTCTTGTACCACGTAAGGCTCAGGCTGCTTGGCCTGCGGGACGTCGACCTCGGGAGGGGGGGGCATCGGCAATCCACTGTCTGACCCCTCTGAAATCACATCCGGAACACGATGTGACTGCACCGTCAAATCGTAGAATCCTGTCGAAGTTCCCGCCGGTGGATTCGGGGGATTGAAGGTGTTCAAGCCGTCCGGAACCTCGCCTTGGAATAAGAAGAAGTCATCTGATCGCCGGACGATAACGTCGGTTGGTAATTCCTGTACGCTGTTAAGAAACTCGACCGTAAACGGAGTAGATCGCTCCAAATACCCGACGGAACCGACTGACTGCGGACGCGCCTCTACCGGAGTACGATCCAGTGCATCGCGTTGATATACGTCTCCCTCGTCGGAGAACTGTTCCAGATTTCCGTCGGCATACCCAATGAAAAGATTAAAACCTGCTTCATCAACCGAACCGAAGTGAGTTGCAACCCCTTGCAACTGCCGCTTCGTCGGACCAGCTTGTGTAGGTACCTCAGGCAACGCGGACTCAGCGAGATTGTTCTGCGCTACAATCCTTGTGGTAAACAAGCCACCGGTTGGACTCGGTTTCTCCAACGCATCGAAAACGCGAGCGCGCAAATCAATGTTGTTGATCACTTGCAGATGCGATTGCCCATCTTCGATACTTCGGGTCTGAATGACGCCTTGTGCTCCAATACCGAGTTCACCGCTCGCTACAAGTACAATCCCACCAGCTTGCGATGTCCGACTCAGCGACTCCACTCTGTGCTGTACAACTAGATCTCCCTGACTCGCTTCGACGTAAATTGTGGGTTGATCCAACCCGAGAGGTGAGCTGCTGCTTACTCCCGCCACCAACGTCCCTACGATCAGCGCTTTGCTATTAACGAGATACAGCGAATACCCATTGGTTTCATAGCGATCAGCGAATCGATAGTGCGATCGCAAACTCTCACGCTGAGCTTCATCCACCGTGCGCAGGGCATCGAGAAAGTCGTCCCCTTGCTCGCTTGCTGAACGATTTACTTGCTGCCAATCCTCAAGCGTCGCGTTCGTACCTGTCACTCCGCTTAGCATTCGAACGGTCGTGTCATGCAAATGAGTATGCGAAAAAGATCTGATCGTCAATTCATCACCGATCACCCTCGCGTCTCCCGAAAGCTCATCGATCGATCCTTCTACCCCTCGTAATTGAATGTCTCCGCCAGTTGAAACACTCTTATCGATCCAAACACTTGCCCGAGCATCGAGCGATATACGACCTAAGTCTGATTCGATATTAGCTCGAACGAAAATGGACCCCTGATCGATCGTTCTAATATCGATATCACCGCGTCCGTCTGAGAGAATACCCTTCGCATCGATACTTCCAGGCAAGACATTGATGTCCCCCGCGATAGCATGAAGCTGGATTGAACCTTCGGCAGTCGTAACCAAATCTTCTAGTGATTCGACAAACCCAGAGCGGCTTGAATTGAACCGAACACGAAACAAGTCGGTTTCAATGCGGTCGATCGTGATCGCATCACGTTCTCTGATGAAAATCCCATCGCGAGATTCCGCTGCAAGTCTATCTACTTGCGTCTCCAACGCAGATGGATTGTATTGGCCAAGTCCCCCTCCTCCAGACGCTCCGATCGAGCCACCTGCTTTTAACGAAGCTGCCACAGCGCGAATTGTGGGCTCACTACCGATCGGCATCGCCAACTCAATGTCATTTGCTGCATTTAACGAGACTTGCGAACCCCCAACATCAACCGTTCCAAGCAGAATATCACCTTGAGCACGAACCCCAAGATTGCTTCCGAAATTTCGGTAGGTCGCTAACGAGACGTTTCCTTGCGACTCAATCCATACCGTGCCAACACCATCCGTCTTGAGTGTGTCGTTGATAACAATGTCATTAAAACTTGAAACGGTAATATGTCCGCTACCCGCTTGTACAACAGCTTGTAACGTCACTGCACCTCGGTCTAACGTTTCTAAAAGAATGTCGCCTGAAGCATTTGCTGTTACGCCATTCGTGCCAGCTGTTCCTGGTCCAATAACCACATTACCCGTGAGGCTTTGCAGTTTGATCGGGCCGTTGTTACTTGTCCTGAGATCTTCAACGATCGTAGAGCGATCGCTCAGTTGGCCATTCAAGTGAACTTGTGCCATCGAAAGTATCGATGCCGGAGAGGTGCTGACTGACGTGACGGTTAGTCCATCGAGTTCCTGCACATAAATTCCAGTGGCACTATTTGCTGCCAAGGTGTTCACGGCGGTTGTGATCGCATTGCGGTTTCCGCTCGGTGTCCCACTCAAATCAGAGGCACCTATCGAGTTACCCGCAACCAGCGATAGACCATTTGCCGAAATGTTTCGTCCATTGTCGATGGACCTGATGTCCAGAATGTCTCGCTGGGCAGTTAAAGTAACGTTCGCTTGTCCGGCGCGGATCGTTCCAAGTTGAATGTCGTTACCTGCAACAACACCAAGATTCGTATCTCGGGTGTCCAGCGATTCAACAAACACGCTCCCTACGGATTTCAGGAAAATACTTCCAGGATTTGATGTTCTGAGTTTTTCATTGATTACCAAATCATCATGCGTCGAGAGTGTGATATGACCAAGGTCAGATACGATGTCCGCTTGGGTACGTACCGTTCCAGAATGAACGGTTTGCAGCAATATGTTCCCACTACCATTTGCTCGAATTCCAGGCTCACCCGAGAACCCAGGTTTAACAACAATATCGCCATCTAAACTTTGAACGAGAATCGACCCGTTATTCGTTGTTGTCAAATCCTCATCTGCTATGGTGCGGTCGATCACGTTTCCGTTGAATCGAACTTGACTGATCGGAGTTGTCACACCCGTAATGGACAAACCGTCTAGCTCCTGCAAATAGATCCCCGCCCCGCTGCGTGCACTCAATGTCTCTACCGAGGTTGTAATGGCATTGCGATTCGCATCAAGCGAACCGCTCAGGTCTGCCCCTCCAATGGATTGCTTGGCGATCATCGTCAATCCCGATGCAGTAACATTTCGTGCTGAATTCAGCAATGCATTATCGAGAATGCTACTAGCCGCATCTAAGGAAACGTTCGAACTTCCCGCATCAATTACCCCTAATACAATATCCCGTTGTGATCGCACTCCAAGATTCGTATTCACGGTATGCAGTGAATCTATCGCAACCGATCCTTGGGAACTTACGTAGATAGTCCCAGCACCATGTGTTGCAAGCCGTTCATTGATCGTTAAATCATCATGACTATCTAAGGATATATGTCCCGTTTCCGAGATGATATTTCCTTCTGTGCGTATGGTTCCAGCTTGCAGCGTCTGAAGAAGGATGTTGCCATTACCGTCAGCAGAAATCCCCGGTTCACCGGCACTTCCAGATCGTACAAGGATGTCCCCTCGAAGACTCTGCAATAGGATTGAGCCATTGTCCGTCGTCGTAAGATCTTCCACTGTGAGAAGATCGTTCGCCGTCGTCGAGTTGAAGTGGACCTCAGAAATGTTGGTATCGATTCGGTCGACGGTGACTCCAGTTTGTTCGAAGATGTAGATCCCCGTGGCACTTCGTGCCGCAAGGGTCGCAACATTCGTCGTGATCGCATTGAAGTTGTAGTCGTTGACGATGTTGGTTCGGTCAGCGTCCCCGATCTTTGTTCCTGCGAGGAGCGTTGCGGTCGAAGCCGTGATATTGATCTCGTCTTTACCTGGGGTGATGCGTGCGATGCTTCCTGTTGCATCCAGATAGACACTTCCAGATCCAGCATTAATTGCGCCCAAGGAGATATCACCTGCGGCGAACAACGCGAGGTTTGCGTTGTTGGTGTTCATGGAGCCATCACCGATCGAGATCGAGCCACCCGAACGAAGAACGATTGAACCCGTAGCAGCGGTTCGCAGGG
>CAIJIZ010000584.1 GCA_903820735.1 uncultured Pirellula sp. | reverse complement strand
TTTAAATCAAACTAAGAACGAACGAGAATCCGAAGAAGCCTCTACTACGGAAAAACATAATGAGATGACTTACGGGGGGCTCGCAGAGCCACGCTTGGGGAACATGAACAAGGAGGTCACAGGGGAAGACAAAGGCAAATTACGAAAACAAAACAAACAGCAGAAGCAGCACCTCAAGGCGACACAGCAACAGGGAAGTCAGTGGACGGAGCACACGGGCAGTATCCCGTACAGCTCGACACCGCTGCCAAGAACTCGCGAGCCTTACCGAAACTTCATGTGCCCAACAGGACGGGCACTTAACCACCCTGCGTCAAAGATCCTGCGCGACTGGGCAACGTTCGGCTGCCCAACACGGACAGGGCGCAACTGGTCGAACGAGGAAATTTGGGAGGCGGTAGAAAGGGGACCACATCGATCCGCCATGTCGCCGGAGGCACTGAATCATTTCGCCGAAGAAATAAAGGAAAAAATAAGAACAAAACAGGCTCGCCTGGTGCCGTGGGACGACATCAAGGACGACCCGCCACCTCAACTTAAGATTTCGCCGATCGCGGCCATTCCTCACAAGTCGAAGGCATTCCGATCGATACTCGACCTGTCATTCCGCCTACGGCTAAAAAACGGAGGAATACTCGCGGCGGTGAACGACACCACCATCAAAAGCGCACCGAAGGGAGCAATAAACCAACTAGGGGAATGCCTGTCACGCATCATCCACGCATTCGCAGAAGCGGACGATGATACCAAGATTTTTATGGCAAAATGGGATATCAAAGATGGGTTCTGGCGAATGGACTGTAGGGAAGGCGAGGAGTGGAACTTCGCTTACGTCTTGCCGCAACCAGAGGGAGCACCAACAATGCTGGTAGTACCGACATCACTACAGATGGGATGGGTCGAATCCCCCCCGTATTTCTGTGCCGCGACCGAAACAGCACGGGACGTCGCAACGGAATACACTGACATGCCAATCGGGTCAATACCGCATCACAAATTCGAAAAATACACCATCGACGGAGAATCCTACGCGGACCTACAGGACGAGGGGGAGGATGATAAACCCTTTCGATCAATGATCGAAGTGTACGTTGACGATTTCATGAGCCTCGTCATCCCTATCTCAAAATCACAATTACTACACACAGCAGCGGCAGTAATGACAGGAATTCACGATGTTTTCCCCGCAAATGATGAGGATGATGGGGACGACCCAATCTCTGAGAAGAAACTTAAAAAATTCGAGGGACAATACTCAACGATAAAGACACTTCTAGGTTTTGACTTCGACGGGGTCAATAAAACGATGTGGCTGGAAACGGCGAAACGGGAGAAGCTCCTCACAATACTGCGAGGATGGATTCGCACAGGCCACAGGGGGGCCGCTGGCATACCGTTCAAGGAGTTCGAATCAACAATCGCAAAAATACGTCATGCATTCACATGCATCCCGATGGGAAACAGTCTCCTCTCCGCGTGCAACCGGATACTGAAAGTAAAACCACCCTTTATATATCTCAACCGGAACAAGCGCTTACTCACATCACTCGAAGGGTGCAGAACACTGCTTCGAGAATCGACCAAAGACCCCACGCGCTGCAGGCAGCTAATACAGGGCTGGCCAGACTACATAGGCTTCGTCGACGCCTCCGGGCATGGGGCAGGTGGCGTGATAATTGGAGAGCAGTCCGCGTGTACGCCCACAGTCTTTCGGTGGCAATGGCCTCCCGACATCGCGCATGATATCAAAACAGCAGATAACCCGGGGGGCCGCATCTCAAACTCGGATTTAGAGATGGCGGGACTGGTACTACTCTGGCTGACCATGGAAAAAGTCTGCGGACCCCTCGAGGAAAAACGCCTCACCTTGTTCAACGACAACTCGCCCACTATTGGATGGGCAACAAAGCTGGCATCAAAAAGGTCAACAGTGGCGGAACATTTGATCCAGGCCCTTGCCTTACGAGCGAAGCAGCAGAAAGCATGCCCTTTCACACCAATTCACATCGCGGGAAAGCGCAACGCGATCGCAGACATCCCGTCTCGCTCGTTCGGGAGTAATCCTGCATGGCACTGCGACACAGACGAAGCTTTACTAACATTGTTCAATTCGACGTTTCCTCTACCGTTACAGCAATCGTGGACAATCTTCCGCCTGAATTACAGGGCAGTTATGCGCGTGATTTCCGCCTTGCGGATGCAGCCTTTCGTGCTGGACGATTGGCGGCGACTTCCACCGCCAGGGAAGCTCGTTGGCGAAATTGGCAAACCTACCTCGCACCTATGGGACTCGATCCGTATCTACAATCGACCACCTTTGAACAACGAATCCGGTGCCTCACTGGCTTCGCCCAGCGAGTCCGCACAGGATATTACGGACGAGGACGACGAGTACAGGCTTCGACAGTTACAAGCGCAGTCACTGCCGTTGGGCAGACGATATCCATGGCCGTCGGAAACAATCCGACAAAAATCATAGGGTCGGAAAAATTCTTACCAGCTCTACAAATAATGATCGAGGGATACAGCAAAGAGGACCCGCCCACGCGAAAGATGCTGCCCATCGAAACAGACGTACCCCAACTACTAGTGGAGTTGGGGTACAGCGAGTCTGGCACGGCCCACACGCAGGCCATCGGAGACCTCACACTCATTGCGTTCTATTACCTCCTTCGAATCGGGGAGTACACCGTCAAAGGGAAACGGAATAATACGAAACAAACGGTCCAGTTCAAACTTGAGGATGTCACCTTTTACAAAAAGACGAGGTCAGGGCAGCTCCGCTGCCT
>CAIJIZ010000583.1 GCA_903820735.1 uncultured Pirellula sp. | reverse complement strand
GATCGTTGGCGAAAACAATCGAAGGCTTACAATTGTATTTTCGATAGGGTGCCCTGCCGAATCCTTTGCCACTACTTTCCATAGGCCTTTCAACACTCATCTTGATCCACCCAGTAACGAGTGCGATCAAGGCCGCCACAGCAGATACAAGAGCAAGCGGGATTTGTTGGATGAATGAAAGAAACAACGCCGCGAGGAAGCCAATCGCGGCCAGGATTCCAAACAGGGTTGGGTACGTTCCCATCGCCCGACCGCTGCTCGCCCCACGACCTTCGTGTGTGGCGATATCGCGCTTCATTTCCGCAATCACGACGGTGATGTTATCTGGTCCACCGCGACAATTGGCCAAGTCAACCATGGCTTGTGCTGCCGACTTGATGTCCAGTAGCCCTAACAAATTCCCTATCTCTTCATCTGCTAATTGACCGCTAAGTCCATCGCTGCAAAGAAGGTATCTGTCCCCCTTTAGAATAGGAAAGGGACCTTCGATATCCACCATCACCGATGGGGATGGACCAAGGGAACGTGTAATCACATTCTTCGGAAGTGCGCTGCTGCGGACGGAC
Source organism: uncultured Pirellula sp. (assembly GCA_903820735.1). Taxonomy (GTDB): domain Bacteria; phylum Planctomycetota; class Planctomycetia; order Pirellulales; family Pirellulaceae; genus JBKCUI01. Next base: position 3,920 of record CAIJIZ010000583.1, on the reverse strand, counting down.
TCCTCGCTTACTTCTCCCGATTGCTGCATCTCCCAGACAAGCGAGTGATCGAAAGTCAACTGTTCAAATGTCTGACCGCTCAATCGATAGATGCGAGAATCACCCACGTGGCAAATCACGGCACCGATCGGAAAGACTGCCAGCGCGCAGGTGGTTGTACCCATGCTGCGAAAATCAGGATTGATCATCCCTTTGCGATGAATCTCCCGATTCGTCTCTTCAAAAGCCCTCGATAAGGCCTCTGGCAATTCGAACTTCGAATGAAGCTTAGAAAAATGATGCGGGATTAATTCAACCGCAAGTTGACTGGCCAGTTCGCCAGCGGCGTGAGCTCCCATCCCATCGGCTACGATCAATAAGTCTCCAGCCCTTTGCCAGTGATCCGCGTCGGACGCCATCACGATCGCAAAGTTGTCCTGGTTATTCGCTCGACGTAAACCTACATCCGTTAACGCTACGGCATTCAGGGCCGCATCGCCATGCGATAAATTACCTGGCACATAATCTGTGCTTTTTGACGAATCGTCGGCCAAGAGACTATCCAAGAAAAAAACAGAACACGAATCCAACACTTACTGGCGCGTAAGATTGCCTAAGTCTAGCACATTCCTTGTCAAAGTTCAGGAATCGTCGGATAAATCACCGTTTATTGGGGGCCTTCTATGTAATCCCCCTCTAAAGCCTCACCACGATGCAATCAACACGGGAAATCCCGATATTTGTCGAGTCCGGGAAAAATGCTGAAGCCCCGGCGAAGCTGCAGAATTGCAGCATTTTATTGGATACGCGGAGGTGGAACGACACTAGCTCGCGTCCCGCTGGCACTTCCCGGAAGTCGGCGTCTAATGGGCGCAAAAACCGATTGAGCGGATGTTGCCATCTCAGAAATGATCTCGTCGATACGATTCCTAAAGACCGCAAAAGCCCCCAAGGCGGGAATAGCGATCAGCAACCCGGCGACCGTAGTCACCAATGCTGAGTAAATTCCAGAAGCTAACTGTCCGGCTCCTGCCGTCCCCTGCGAGAGGGCTACTTCTCTGAACGCGACAATCATCCCCGCAACGGTACCGAGAAGCCCAAGCATGGGAGCGAGATTTCCAATTACCGACAGGTACTCTAACTTTCGGTACATCCTGGCTGCTTGTTCCGCCAAGGCATCTTCGATCGATTTCTCAACCGCTGGCCAACCGTATTCAATCTCCGCAATGCCACTGGCAAGCACATACGACATCGGACTTGGTTGACTTCGACACAAACTATCCGCATCCTTCAGTTTGCCTTGTGATAACAACTGCTTGACATTCTCATTGAGCGCCGCTGGGATCAAATCTTTTCGTCTCAAGGTTAGCCATTGGTCGAATATCAAATAGACCGCGATGATCGATAGCGCGATTAGGACTACCATAATCCCAATCCCTAATGGGCCGCCGCTGAAGATGATATTAATGAGGCTTTCCTCTTGAACCTCTTTTGCTCCCGCCACAGGCGTGCTTACCGATCCTTGTGCGAACGCACAGTCAGGCAAACAAAAAACCGCAAGGAATGCAAAGAATGTCGTCGACATCGTTGCCGCCCAACGAAGGTAAACTGTCGATTCACTCGACCGAAACTTGATCATTACGAGTTCCCTTAATGCTACTTCACGTAACCTACTGTTGGCTGATTGTATCGTTGAAACCCGAACAACTCATCGTCCCTTGCTGATCGCATCACTTCGTTTTTTTGCTTTTGTAGCAAGTGAAACCCGATCGGAATGAAGGGTTAGTATACGAAGCCATTCACCGAGCGCTAGTTCGGCTTTGCCTGTTTGCTCCAAACGGGTAGCCAAAAGAGCCGTGGGCCCCGCTTGTAATGGGAGGAGCATAGAATCTCTTACTTTGATCCAACGATCTAGTTCACTCGACAAAATCTGATCCGCTGGAGTTAGCCTCCAAAGTTGTATAGATGCGTAGTTGGCGATCAAGGTATCTTTCGACTGTGCTAGGCTTTTCAGTTCCTCGACCGCTCGAAGCCGTTGAGAGCCGGAGAGCGACCAGGCGGCCCCAAGTAGCTTGATCGCCTGTGAATCTCTATCCATCCAGCTCGCGGCATCTGCGGCAAACGCGGGAGTGACTTTCTCTAACTCATCTGTCCAAGGCAAAGGAATCCGTGAGAAGAGCAGGGCAGGGGAGGGCTCCTCGGCAATTGCGGAGAAAACTTTGACAGCTATCGCAAACTGTTCGATCGCCATCGAAGCTTCCACCATTTCTGATGCTAAGACTCTTTGCTGCCAGCGCGGGATTTCTCGCTGTGCTAATGCCGCTTGGCCCTGCTGAATCATTTTCTGAAAATCACGCACCACGAACGACTGATGCGCTTGTGAATAAGCCTCGGATTTCCAACCGGGAGTGATCCCTACCACCAAATCGCCAGGAAAAGTGGTCGGTCCGCTCGCGTCCGCTTTGAGCACCACTAGTTGCTTTGGGTCCCAGGAAACGACAACTCCTTCGATTTCTATCAAGGACCTAGCGGTCCATCGTTCAAGCGAACTACTGCCGGGTTCCGCCCAGACAAGCTTCGAGCTGGGACCTAATCGCTGAGTCGCTTCTTGGAAAACCGGGGAAGTTGTGGCGGAAGATCGATCCCTGGAATCAGGATTTTGCGTGAATGCCACCTGCTCAAGACATAGAATAACGAACAAGTACGCCGCGAAATGAGGGTAGGCGTTTACGAACATCCCTCCATAGGACACAATCGACGCACGCAGCGATGCGCCTTGGGGATCTTTTGCCGTCGGCAATGGATCCCTCTCGGATGATCGACCAGCAGCACTGTTTCGAATAGTTCGTTTTCGACTCATGCGATTTCGCCCCACGCGTTTGAACCTCCAACCATCGGACCCCGCATTCCTGGACTTCGTATGCTTCAATTGATCAACTTCCCGCATCCGACGTTGAGATTCCAATCCAAACCGATTATTCGCGTCGATGCGTCGCTCCGCGAAATGATCGGTCAAATGTTTGACATCATGTACGAAAATCGCGGTGTCGGACTTGCAGCAAACCAAGTGAATTTACCCTTGAGGCTCTTTATCGCCAACCCAACTGGCGAAAAAGGAAACGGAGAAGAACTCGTATTCCTTAATCCAGTTATCCGAAGATCCACCGGTTCTACGGAATCCGAAGAAGGTTGCTTATCGCTCCCAGGGATTCATGCAGCTGTCAAACGGAACAAATCCTTGCACGTCAAAGCCTATTCGATGGAAGGTCGCGAGATCGACATGCAAGTCGACGGATTCCTAGCAAGAATCATCCAGCATGAGATTGACCATCTCGATGGAGTGCTTTTCATCGATCGCGTTTCTCCCGAAACTCAACGCGTCTTGCTCGACGAGTTGAGCGGTTTTGTTTCGACTCACGACTCCAAACAACGCCAAGGCATGATTCCCAGCGATGAACAACTTAGCGAGCAACGCGAAGAATGGCTTAACCGCTACTGCCGCTAGTCACTCACACGAAGTCCGTCAGGAACCGCAGGATTAGTGACTACTCGATCGGCGTTTCTTTGTCACCATTTCGCAAAAAGGCCTTGCGAGTTTGCTTGCCCTCAACCGGAACAGTTGGTCGAACCCAAATGTTTCGGAACCGAACCGGATCTCCGTGATCTTGTAGTGATATCGGACCCTTATCGGCATGCTTGGTGTATTTCGGTGGACGATTAAATGGTGTGTCCCCCTTCAATTCAAAGTGATTCAAGATGAGCACGCCGTTGTGCATGACGGTAATGTAAGCAGGTGATTTGAGCTTGCCGTCTTGCTCGAATCGAGGCGCTGTCCAGAACACGTCGTAGGTGTTCCAGTCCCCGGGTTTGCGCATCGCATTAGCCATCGGAGGCGTTTGCTTGTAGATCGCCCCGGCTTGTCCATCTGAGTATGTCGGATT
>CAIJIZ010000582.1 GCA_903820735.1 uncultured Pirellula sp. | reverse complement strand
GTGATGTTGGCGGATAACGTCTTGGTGCTCAGTGGAGGCCGCGAGCACTCGACGGATGTGCAGGCAGGATCTATGCATGATCAGAAGCAGGTGTATTCTGAGGTTTCCATCGGTGATGGTGCGTGGATTGGTGCCGGTGCGATTATCATGGCGAATGTGGGACGGGAATGCATTATTGGAGCGGGTGCTGTGGTGAATAAGCCGATTGCGGACGGTGCGGTGGCAGTTGGAGTGCCGGCCAGGGTGGTTAAGTACCGCGAAGGATATGGGGAGAGAGCCGATGTGCGGAATTAGTGGAGCGTTGTGGTGGTCGGAGCGAGGATTCGTATCGGAGTCAACCTTCGATTCGATGACGGACATGATGTCGCATCGAGGTCCTGATGGGCGGGGTGTTCACCGCCGTCAATACAGCACCGGCGTTGGAGTAGCTTTAGGGCACAGGCGCCTTTCGATCATCGATGTTGAGGGTGGTGGGCAACCTCAGCACAACGAGACAAAGGACGTTTGGATTGTCTTTAACGGGGAGATCTACAACTACGTCGAGCTTTACGATGAGTTGATCAAAAAAGGTCACCGATTTCAGACGCGATCCGATACAGAGGTGATCGTCCACTTGTACGAAGAGTACGGCGAGGAGTGTTTGGAATACCTACGTGGCATGTTTGCATTTGCGATTTGGGATGAGACCAAGCAGCGTCTGTTCTTTGCGCGGGATAGGTTGGGACAAAAGCCTTTTGTGTATCATCAGACATCCGAGGGCTTTTACTTCGGCAGCGAAATCAAAGTCCTGCTGGGATTGCCATTCTTTAATAAGAAGCTCCGAGAAGAGTCGATCACGGAGTATTTGCTTTATGGTTACATCCCCCATCCACACAGTGCTTTTCAAGGGATCAGCAAGCTTCCTCCGGCACATTACGGTGTGATCGAGCAGGGGAGGTTAAGAATTCATAAGTATTGGAATCCTGAGTTGACTCCGAATCCGAAACTCTCGCTTGCCGAGAGTCAGGAGATGATTCGGCATCGTGTGCATGATTCAGTCAGGACGCAGCTTCGAAGCGATGTTCCGTTGGGTTGTTTCTTGTCGGGTGGAATCGATAGCACCGTGATTTCCGGAGCGATTCAAGAGCAGCTCGATGTGCCGCTCAATACGTTTACGATCGGTTTTGGGGTCGAAGGATATGACGAATCGAGCTTTGCGGCGACTGCGGCGAAGCATCTGGGAACGAATCACCGGTGTTTACAGGTTGAGCCCGATTCGATGGATATTCTCGATCGGCTTGTGTGGCTGTTCGACGAGCCTTTTTCGGACAGTAGTGCGATTCCAACGTATTTTTTGTCGCGCGAGACACGCAAGTATGTCAAGGTCGCATTAACGGGTGATGGTGGCGATGAAGCTTTTGCGGGCTACGGGAGGCATAGGACTGCCGAGGCATTGACGCGATTCGACCGTTTGCCTTCGTGGTTGCGCGGGATGTTGACGAGTCGCTGGGTCGATGCATTGCCTAGAGGAAGCGGCGATTCAAAGATTGGAAAGCTGAAGAATCGTTTAACGGTACTTAGACGGGATTTTTCCAAGCGTTACTTGGATTGGGTCAGTCCCTTTACCCTTGAGCATGTAGAAGGCTTGACCGGCTCGGGGCCTTTGCGTGGCAAGGAACGCGATGGATTGCGATTCTTATCGGGGATAATCGAAGGTTTAGGTCCGATGAGCGATGGGCTTAGGGCGATGCGCGCGGACATGTTCAGCTATCTTCCGGGCGACTTGTTGGCAAAAGTAGACATCGTAAGCATGGCGCACGGCTTGGAGTGTCGCAGTCCATTTTTAGATCATTTATTGATTGAAGATGCGATGCGGATCCCATTTGAGCATTTGATTGCAGGGCAGAACGTCAAGCCGATGCTCTCGGAGACATTCAAGAAATGGATCCCGGAGGAATTGCGTAGGCGTCCAAAGATGGGATTCCGAATCCCACTGAGTTATTGGCTTAGAGATTCCGAAGCCTTGGGGCAAAACCAGCTAGCCTCCAAGGATTCATTTTGTGCGCAGTACTTGGATCGCAAAGCGATCCACGAAATTGTCGCCATGAATCAGACTGGCAAATGGGACTTTGGAGATAGGCTTTGGTCCTTGCTGTTTTTGGAGCGTTGGGGACGATTGCATTTTTAGCGCACTGCGTTTTTCGTGTTTCTCGGAAGAATTGAGAGTCATCGGTGAAGGTAGATATTTGTGACAGTCCAGACCAAGTCCGAGATTTATTGGGGGAGTCGTGGGACTGGGCTAAGGTAACACCTGGCATCGGGTGGTGGGAAGCTTTGGTTCGGGGGTTGCATTACAGACCCTACTATTTGGTGTGTAAGTCTCCCGGCCGAACGCAGGGTTGTTTGCCCTTGATGCTTGTCGAGAGTTGGTTGTTTGGCAAGTTTTTGGTGTCCCTTCCTTATTTGAATTCGGGGGGAGTGGTCTTGCAGGGGGGGCAAGGGGATGAGCAGGATTGTAGGGATGTTGGCTTTGCGTTGATCGATCGGGCGGTTGAGTTGGCTGATGCTCTGGATGTGAAGCATTTAGAGTTCCGGCATGAGATGCCTTGGGAGCATCCTGCCTTTAATGCGAAAAGGGAGGACAAGGTCCATATGCGGATGCCACTCCCTGGAGATCCTGTTACCTTGCTTGCGCAGTACAAGAGCAAGCTGCGTAGTCAGTTAAAGAAATCGGGCGAAAATGATTTCGAGATCGCTTTTGGCGGGGAGGAGTTACTCGATGGGTTTTATCAGGTTTTTTCTGAAAACATGAGGGATTTGGGTACACCCGTCTACGGTCGGGCGTTGTTTCAGGAGATTCTTCGCCGGCTCGACGCTTCGGCCTCCGGGGTTGCAAGTGCGGAATTGTGCGTTGTAAGTCTGGGTGGGGCCCCGATCTGCGGAGCGTTATTGGTGCACCAAGGGGAGCGGTCGGAGGTTCCGAGCGCGAGCGCATTACGGAAATTTAACGCGACTTCGGTCAACATGTGGATGTACCACAAATTGCTTGAGCGAGCGATTGAAAAGGGTGCCAAGGAGTTCGATTTTGGGCGAAGCAGTGTCGGAGGTGGAACCTACAAGTTCAAGGAGCAGTGGGGTGCCAAACCCCATAGTGCCGTTTGGCAATACTATGTCCGCAGGGGGGATCCGGCGGATATGCGACCGGACTCACAGGGCAAGAAGCGAATGATTGAAATATGGCAAAAATTGCCGGTTGTGTTAACGCGCTGGATTGGGCCGGCTATCGTGCGTGGAATTCCTTAAATGCGGCCCATATCCAGGGAAAAATGCATTTTTTGAGAAAAGGAATTCAAGGAATTAGCTTTCTTAGTAGTTGACCTTCCTATCAAGTCGCTTATGCTTTTGGCATCAGAGTTTCGGATTTTTTCAAGGTAAGCGGATTATGAGTAGTCGACGAAGACGGTCCGGAGCCCCACCCGCAATATCGTTGGATCCCACCGTTCGGGGGTCTGATCCGTTGCAACTCACGCGACGCAAACGCTCTGCCGACTTGGTTGAGGACGGTGGTACTGTCCAAGAGAAGTTGTTGCTAGCAAGTGGGAAAGTGGATCCGGCGACTCTACGCTATCCGTGGGTCGACAACAAGATCGCTTGGATCGGTTTAGCTTTGCTAGCTCTTTCGATTCTTTGGGCGTTTTTGCCTTCTTGGTCGAACTTGGTTCAGGCTTGGGAAAGAGAACCGGATTACTCGCACGGTTGGTTTGTGATTCCGATTGTCGCTTACTTGATGTGGACTTTTAGAGACACTATGCCACCACTGCGGGCAGGATTTCATCCGGGTGGTCTGGTGATGCTGGTGGCGGTGTTGCTGTGTCGGCTGTTCTTCCAGTGGGCCTATTTGGATTTCGCAGATGGTTGGATGATTCCATTGACTGTGATTTCGATCAGTTGGGTTATTGGAGGGTGGGCTTTTGCCGTTTGGGCGTTCCCGATGTTGATGTTTTTGTTTTTCATGGTTCCGCTGCCGTTTCGCTTGGAGAATGAATTGAGTCGGCCATTGCAGTGGATTGCCACGCACGGGAGTGCGAGCGTCTTGCAACTGTTTGGCCAGCCGGCGATTTCGCAAGGAACGACGATTCTTCTCGGAGAGAATACCCTTGAGGTTGAGCGGGCTTGCTCTGGGTTGCGGATTTTCATGGGGGTCTTCGCCCTTGCTTATGTTTATGCGATGCTGGCTCGGCGGACTTGGTGGGAAGGTTTGTTGATTGTGTTAGCGGCGATTCCTATTGCTTTGATCGCGAACATGTCTCGGATTGTTATTACCGGGTTGTGTTATCAGTGGTTGAGCGGTGAAGCTGCGAAGAAGTTTTCGCACGACCTGGCGGGTTATTTCATGATTGTCCTGGCGGGTTCTTTGTTCGGAATGTTTGTGTTTTATCTTCGGTGGTTGATTCAAGACGCGCAGACGATGGATCAAGTTGCCTTGCGGCGTGCTTGATCGGCTTTGTGTGTTTTGGGTTGGTGGGGAATGCTTGAGTTTAACGCGTGAGCGTGGAGTAATTGAGTGATGGCAGAGCAAAACGGTGGCAAATTGGCTCGGGTTGGCTCGGTGTCGGTGATCGGAAACACGGGTGGTGCTTCTGGTGCTCGGCGGGCGAACGTGTCGAGCTTGCCAACGCTCGATGGGGCTTTTTTCTGGGGTTTGTTTCGCAAGAACTGGGCGTGGTTAATTCCGGCGATGTTTTTGTGTATCGCTGTTGCCAGCGCCGGAGTTTTGGCTTTTTTCCGTCCGTCGTACCAAGCTAGGTTTCGGCTGGAAGTTGACCCGAGTACCTTCGTTGTGTTCAAGGATGGTTCGGTTCGTCCATCGTCGGAATTTGTGGATCTTCAAAAGGCGATTTTGTTGGGGAATAGCGTTTTAGAGAAAGCCGTGGCGGATCGTGTTATCGCATCTGTACCTGCAGTCTCGCAGGCGAAGGATCCAGTTGCGTTCTTGCGAGAGGAAGTTCGCGTGACGAGCACAGCGGGCTATCGTTTGATGGACGTTCGGTTCGAAGATCCAGATCCGACATCCGCGGCAAACGTTGTCAATACTTTGGTGGATGAGTATTTGCGAACACGTCGTGCGATGGATGAAATCCGAACGTCGACGCAAGAGCGAAACGTTTTGGCTGCGTTGTCCAAAGCTGAGGCAGAAGTCGAAGCAGCCAAGGCGCGTGTGCGAGATTTGAGTGTTCAGGCTGTGAAGACAGACACCTTGGTTGGGGAATCTGAAAGTGGTCGGATTGACACGTCTTATTTGGATGGTATCCGCATGCAGCGCATGGAGTTGACCAGTGAGTTGGCGATTCTTGAATTGAATCTGGCTGAAGTTGAAGCGGCTTACAAGCGTGATCAGCAAACGAAATCCGATGCTGGTGTAGATGAGTCGAAGCCTTTGGAGATTACAGAAGATATTCTTGATCGCGATGTTGTTGTTAGTGCGGTCGTTCAACAACTTGAGAATGCAAAAACCGCGCTACGCGACTTGGAAACTGCCACCAACGTAGGTGTGAAGAATCCTATTTACATTCAAGCGAGTCGTCGGGTCGAGATGCTTGAAAAGGAATTGGTCAGGACACGTGAGAACCGCAAGGTCGAGTTAGCAACCCGAGGTGTGATGGCTTCGGCGGACGCTCGTCGTGATCGCATTAATGCGTTGCGTGACAAGGTTTCTCAGATGAAGACCAAGCGGGATGTGTTGGAGAATCAAGTTAAGGAGTATTTGACCTCGCTCAAGCAGTCGAGTGCGACTTCGGTTGACTTGCAGTTTGCCGAAGCGGATCTTCAAGAGTGGAATACCATTCGAGCCACGGTGCACAATCGTCGGATTCAATTGCAAACCGAGCGCGATGCGATGGATTCGGTTCGTGAATTGGAGCGAGCGATCGCTCCTCGTTTGCCTGTAGAGGAGTTGCCGTACAAGCAGCTTGCCCTCGGTGCGATGGCGGGTGCCGCGTTGCCGTTCTTGATTGGATTGCTGTTGGAAATTCGCTCGCGTCGAGTTGATGATGCAGGACAGCTCGAAGCCCGAACTAGGCTTTCGGTGCTCGGTGAGATATCCACTATTCCAGTTGCTACAAACGGCAAGTTGTCCAAGCGGAAGCGTTCCCACGCTCGGGAGTTAAGGTTGTTCGAGGAAAGTGTGGATTCTTTATCCACGACTTTGATCCTGCGAGAAGATCTCAAGGGTGCACGGGTTTTCACCATTACCAGTGCTCTTTCGGGAGAAGGAAAGACTAGCGTTTCGTGCCAGTTGGTTGTATCGATGGCTCGGGCTACTGGGAAGAAGGTGTTGTTGATCGACGGTGACCTTCGTGCCCCTGACGTTCATCACGTGTTCGGCCGCCAGATGACTCCTGGGTTGGTCGGTTATTTGTCCGGTGATGGGGATTGGCGAGATTACGTGGATCGCGAGTGGAACGAGTCGATTCACATTTTATCAGCTGGTTATCTTAAGGGCAGTCCGCACCGTCTGATGAGCAGTGGTCGCTACGAGCGAATGATTGCCGAAGCACGGGAAGAGTATGGGTTCGTTGTGGTTGATACTCCGCCGGTATTGCCTGCGAGTGAAGCTTTGTTGTTTGCCACAGCGGCCGATGCGGTTTTGATTTGTGCATTGCGAGATAAGAGCCGAATTGAACAGATGATTCAAGCGTTTTCAAGAATGGAGTCGGCAGGTGCAAAGGTGGCCGGATCCGTTCTCTCTGGTGTGCCTGTGAAGGAATATGCCAGCTATTATGGTGACTACTACGAGTCGAAAGCGTAGTGGTTGGTAGATTCTAGTGCGTAAGAAGGTTTTAAAGGCGCTCGGAGTCGTATGTGGCTCGAGCGCCTTTGTTTTATTTAATCCACTGCAAGTAATCGATGAAAATTCATAAACGTTCAACTCCGGAGACGCGTCAACGCCTCGTGCTTAATTGGCGACTGGCGATCGGAACGATTGTTTCGCTGGTGGTCCTGGTTCTCTCCGGTGTGATCTTGCAGCGCGCGCAAGTGACTCGAGTAAGGAATGCGTTTGACGAACAGGTGCGTGAGTTGTCTGCGTTGGGGAATTGGGGTGAAGCGGCGAATGTTTTGCAGACTTTGTTGCAACTGGAACCTACTAACACGCAGTACAAGGTTGAGTTAGCGGAAGCTTTTGACAAGAATGCGAAGCGGTTTCCGGAGTACTCCCAGGCCGTATCGTTGTTTGCGACAGCGATCGGAGCTTGCGAGGCCAGCATTGAATTCCGAGACCGCATTCCTGATTTGCGCACTCGAATGATGGAACGGTTGTACGCTCTAGGGCGTTATGAAGACGCGATGGAGCAGATCCCTAGACTTGCGGGGGCCGCAATGGATCCAGGGCTTCTGAAGTGGTTAGCAAGGTGTAGATTTAAGCTTGCTGTTGAAAAGCGATCTCATACCTTTTCAAGTGCCTCGCAATCGTTGATGCCGGAGTGGTTGGTTACTGCCTCGACGATGCATTCTGTTGATTTATTACTGAAAGCGTTGATCGAAAATCCGGGTGATAAAGAAATCAGTTATGCGATAGCGTTGGCGTGTTTGGAAGATGAAGCTTTCCTTCGAAATTCGCAATTGGGAAATGATAGTCCGAAGGGCTTGAAGGATCGGGCGCTTACGACCGTTGATCGGATGCTTGCAAGTCACCGGGAAGATGCCGAGGCTTGGTTGATTCATTATCGGGTTACTTCCGCCATAGACCGAATTGCAGCAGAGTCAGATATTGTGCAAGCGATGGTGCTTGCCCCGGAAGATCCAGAGATTGTTTTAGAAGCGGGAAACCATTACTTGGCCCGTGCGCGTGGCGCTTTTGGAGTCACGGAATTAGAGAGGAAAGACGAGTGGCTTGAGAAGGCCGAAGGATACTTCCGGACTTGCTTGGAGAAGAACCTTCGACGGGATGTGCAGACATATGTGGGGCTTGGAGATACTCTTTGGGAGCGATCCAAGAAAGAAGAAGCAGTTGCGGTTTGGGAGAATGGGGTTCGTATTGCGACGCCTCCTACATCGCTTTTGTATTTCAAGCTGGTTGAATATTGGCTTCGTGAAGGGGATTTAGAAAAGTCCAAATTGTTTCTTGGCGAGATGGATCGCGTGTTGCGAGAGCAAAGTACATTGGTCAATAGTCGACTTCAAGGTTACCTTGAAAGGCTTGGAAAGCAATCTTGGGCAAGCTATTACGTGTCTAAACGCGACTATGTTTCTGCGACGAACTTACTTGAACAAGTCGTTGCAAGCAACTTGGAGATGGATTCTCGAAACCGCTCAGAACTGTTTGCGTTTTTGGCGGGTTGTTACATGCGTTCAGGTCAGTTTGACCGAGCCGCAGCGTACTTTGAAACAGCCGCCAATTTAACGCCTACGGAGGATGATCGATATCGTGGTGCAGCGGAAGCTTGGGCGGCGGCAGGGCGATTTCGTGAGGCGATAGGTCAATTGCAACGCATCTCGCTAAAGTCGGGGAAAGACAACATCAAGTTATGCGAATACATTTTGGCAACCCAATCGCGAAGTCGCCAGGACTTCAGGGATTGGTTGGTCTTTGATGAAGCACTCGAAGAGGCGATCAAACTGCAAACATCTGATCCTTACTTGGTCGAAAGGCCATGGTTGATCGATACGGTCGGATTGGATTCACAAGTACTTAGGGCGGACTCGGATAGCGCAGATCAGGTTAAAGCTGCATCTGCGGATAAGTTGTTGGAGTTGAATTCTCAGTATGCCACAGATATTCAACTTCAGCGATTTGCCGTGGAGAGGCTGGCGGATTGGGGTTTTGAGCAACAGTCCCGCGATCTTTTAACGAAGCTTGTTGAAAAAGCACCGAAGGATACCGGAGTTTTCTTGGTGAAAATTGACCGGATGTTGCGCGATGGCTTTCAGGAGCAAGCAGCGCAGTTGGTCGATGAGCGAATGAAGCTTGAACCAGATAACGAGCAATTGCAGCAGGCACTCGTAAGAGTGAATTCTAAATCCCTTGAGGTTGGTAATGTCTTTGCTGCAAATAACTTTCTTACAAAGAACTTGAGTGCTTTGAAGGAGGCTGGGCGGTTAGTAGTTGCACGGCCTATTTTGATCGAGGATAGCAGCGATCCGGATGAAGCGAGAAAGTTAGTTCTCGACTGGTGTAAGGATCTAGAAGATATTGAACTGCGGTTGCGTGAAGTCGAGGGAAAGGACGGTTCCGAGTGGCGTTATCTTCGTGCAAGACGCTTGCTTGCTATCACTTCGCTCGATGGAGGTGAGGATTTTACGGAATTGAAAGAGTTGGTGAATTACCTCGATCGCCAGCGTCCTTTATGGTCCGCTACCCATGCCCTTGCTGCAATGGTAGAGGATATGCAGAAGAACTACTCCAAGTCGATCAAGGACTATGCGCGTGCTATTTCGCTTGGGGAAGACGACATTCGAATTTTTGAGCGATTAGCCGAGTTGTAT
>CAIJIZ010000581.1 GCA_903820735.1 uncultured Pirellula sp. | reverse complement strand
GGCGTTGGATCGCGGACCATCATTTCGAAGCAGTACAAAGACTGACTGATTCCCACTATGGAATAACTGAATCCGAACGGGATGAACTGCTGAAAATTTCAAGCGCCCCAAACCTCAGCGATAAAATCTATTTGAGCCGATCCCAGTTGAGCCCAGATCACAGGCTTCTCATCGGAGAGTCAAGATTGGAAACCGAGCTTCGAAATCGTGGCTGGAAAATCGTGTATCCGGAATTGTTATCAATCAAGGAACAGTTGCGCGTTCTAGCCCCTTCTCAAACCATTGCAGGGGAATCCGGAAGTGCATTTCACTTGCTGATGTACTTTGGACATGGATTAGCAAACAAATCAGTTGTGATGCTAGGGGTACGAAAACCAAGCCGCGATCCAAGAATTACAAATTTTATCGCTCAATTTCGTAAGCAGTCAGTTGGATTTGTATATTTCGCATGCTTAGGGTTTAAGTTGCGGCGTTTGCGTCAATCGAAGCCGACTGCGGATCAAACGCCGATGATGGACCGACAAATGCTTGCTACCCCAAGGTGGATAGCAAGTCGCATCGATGAATTTTCAAGACTAGATACGCCCAATAGGGCAGGGGATTAGATGGGGACCACACTCTTCGGGGAATCACCCTCCCTTGGAACCAGTTTTGTATCTGCAATAACCCAGACCGAGGTTTCCTCTTAATCGATCTGGAAGGGTACGGCAATCTAGATCCAAGCGAAATCTACCGATTCAAACGGAAACGATGGAAGTTCTTTTGAATGGCCTTAGCGGATCGAAGTCTTCGAAAGCGAACGTATGCCTAAATGCGATTACTTCAAGTTTTGGGCTATTCAAGAAAAACAGTCACCTTCAGGATATCGATTCGGATCCATTCTCATGCTCTTACTCCCTTCTAGGGATGGATTCATCGCATGGAGTGAAAGATTGCTATTGGACATACGATCGTTACAGGCAACTTGCGATTACGAGCAAAAGCACCATTTCACTGCGCACGAGCACAGCGTTGCAAACCCGAAATAAATCATTACTTACCACATACTGGAAGAACCAAGTGTTTCGATGATTGAGCTCCCAAATCACCAGCAGACAAAAAATCCAAAACTTATCCTTCATGTGGGTATGCCTAAGACGGGTACTACTTCAATCCAGCAAACTTTATTTCACAGCCTGCGTGATCCAAAGTTTCAGTATCTTGGAGTCGGTCTAGTCAATGCGAGTCGGCCTTTGCAGTGTTTGGTTGGCGACACTCCGGTAGCTAAGCACACTCATCCAGCACAAGGCGTTGATCCAGATGAAATGCTGCGAAAAAGGAAGGAGATCGAGGGATGTTGGGAACGGCAGTTCGTACGAGTTCGTCAAAACGGAACCACGCCGATTATCTCTGCAGAAGACTGCTGGTTTATGAATGCTTCTGAACTGATGAGGCTAAGGGACTTGATCCTAAAACAGGGATTTCACACCCATGTGATTGCATATCTTCGCCCCCCCCTTGCCTGGATTAGCAGCATGTTCCATCAGTTGATCAAGGGTGGGCATCATTCATTCGTGGATGAACTCTTTGGAATCCCCGGAAACGAGGCAAACAATCAGCAAGTCATCGAATTGGATTACCAAAAGCAACTATCCATTTTTGAGCAAGTTTTCGGTAGCGATCAACTTACATTAAGACCTTTTGATCGCAAGAAATTACTACATGGGTGCGTGGTTAGAGACTTCTGTCAATCATGCGGCATCACGGAAGCTCCTACAAAGATCTTTCACATCAACGAAGCTCTCAGCCTCGACGCGACGAGATTCATGTACTGCTATAACCGATTTCAAAGGTGCGCTGATGCCCGCCCCTTTTGGAAGTTTCGATTGCTGCTCGCTCGCCTCCAGGAACTAAACGGTCCATCATTACGACTTCACCCAAGCTCCCTAAACAACTTTGAGTCGTTCTATGGAAAGCAAATTGCCTACTTGAATTCTCGCTACAACATCGACTTGTCCCACGATCAGGATCTCGATGGTGAATTGATCAAAACGGAAGACGATTTGTTTAGGTTCTCAAAGTCTTCGCTTCATTGGCTCGACCTAGCGAGTTCGGCAAATTTGGATTCTGACTCGAATATCCTTCAAAGGGTTGCATCACAGGTAAGCAGTATCCGACCTAGCCTGACTCAGCAATTAAGACATTCCATTCAAAGTTACATAAATCCTTGGAGACTTAGACGCGCGAACCGCTGATAACCACCGATCAAACGCCCGAGATGAAGTGTGCAAGTCGTCTTCGAGCGATCATCATGTGCCAATCCCATTTGCTTTTCAAAGATGGGTGATTGCACAGGTAGTCCATCTGCTCACCCACCGCGTTGGCTGTAGCCTCTGGAGTGGTTTTGGAAATCTTCGCAAGTCCGGTCGAGCGACTCAGCCAAGCGAGACTTTCGTCCGAGTAATCAACCATTTGGGAAAGGTCTTCAATAAGATCGCTTGCTTTAGTATTTTGTTTCTGAACCAAGAAGGAGGCACCCAAGATTTTACTCATGGGTTCGATTTGGTCTTGCCAAAGGTATCGGTACGGAAGCAACATCTGATCCGAGAATCGAATACGACTTCCTGGAATAGCAGCGACTCGACGAAAGAGAATCTCGTTGTGAATGATCGACTGAAGTCCAGGTTGGTAGCCTTGGTGATACCTTCGAAACGCAAAAAGTAGTTTCAGAGCATCGAGGCTTAACCCATCGTTGACTCGAATGGATTTTCCTTTAGGAAAAGGGATCCCTGCACGATTACAGAAGTCTTGGACAACACAGCCGCCTGAAAAGCTTTCAGGTGCAAAAGCATACGCATGGACTCGATCCATGCCGAATACTTCTTGAAGATGACTCAACTGGCCGAGGTAGTCCAAATGGACATGCCGTGCGGGAGGAAAAAAATCATCTCGCCTAGTACCTTGCTTGACACCTTCTTGATAGTCGCTCTCAATCCAGGATTCCCACGGGCGGAAGTAGATGTAGACTTCTGCCTTATAGTTGTGGATTTCTAGGAAATCCTTGATGCGTTGCATCTCTATCGGGTTCATCACCCAAATATTTTCAGCCGAAAGGATAACGGTTTTGCCCTGGCGACTTGACTTCAGGAGCTGATCGGCAAGCCGACGCGTGAGAACGTCGGATGCACTTTGTGCCTCCATGCCCGATAGTCCTCGTTTTTGGTTGAATTCGAAGCTACCCGGATCGGTATGAAAAGCGGTAGCCATCACGTTATCTCCACTGACTTCGCCAAGGCTACAGTAATGGAAATCGTTATTGCGCAAGTGGAAGTATAAAGACTCCTGGATCGACGTAGATCCCGTTTTGGTCGTACCGACGTGGAGTATGCAACGCTGGAGTCTGGACATCAGTTTCGCTTAGGTTGGTCTTTTAGGCTTGGCCCGCAGAATCTGCAGGTGAAACGGTCAAACATTTCTTCGACACAGGCGTTTTGGTTGTTCGCTGTCCTAAGGAAACGTGGGTTTTGGGTTCGGAGGATGTCGTGGGCAATTTTATCGAACGATAGTGGCACTCGCAACGGATTACAAAAAAGCAACTTGAACCCAAAGCTGCTATGATGACGGGGACCTTTGGGGCAACAGTAAAAGCTTCTACAACAGTAAGTGCTCCTGCAACCCAAATATCCCCCTGATGCCCCATGAATGCATCACCTTCCGCTTCGGCTATGGTCGTTGCCAACCATTCAAGCAACTCGAACACAGTCGTAAACGCAAGGCAACTGATGTAGGCAAAGTAGTTCGGCCCGCCCGTGGCGATAGCACCCTTGTATTTTGGCTTCTGCGTTTTTTGCTACTTGAGCGATAGCTTGCGCATGAATCGGTGTAACAAG
>CAIJIZ010000580.1 GCA_903820735.1 uncultured Pirellula sp. | reverse complement strand
GACTCGCCAAATGATTGTCTTTGATCAAAACACCATCGTAGAGTCCAAGCCGGTGATTATGCCCACCACCACAGCGCACAGCGTACTTTTCTAAGCGTCGCCATCCCGGCGTGGTCTTCCGCGTGTCGTAGACTCTGGCTTTCGTTCCTTCTACCGCTCGTACAAATTGATCGGTCAAGGATGCGATGCCACACATCCGACATACCACATTGAGAATCGTCCGTTCGCATGTCAGCAAATCTCTCGCTTCCCCATGCAAGACCGAGAGGACTTGACCGGGCCCGATCACTTCTCCGTCACCGACCCGCTGGTCCCACTGGATCCCAGCATCTAATTCCGTAATCATTTCATCGATCAAATCGATCCCGGCCGCAACCCCGGCAGAGCGTGAGATAAGGGCCGCCGATCCGCGAACCCCAATGGGCACAATCGCCATCGTCGTCAGATCCACACTGCGATCTAAATCCTCCCGGATGGCCAATCTCAAAATATCGGAGAGGTCTTCAAGCAACGGCGCGTCGATCGTCTGCGGTCGATAATCCATCGGCATACTCAAACGTTTTTAAAGGCTTAAAAGATAAATTCTCCGCCATGTGCGAAGATCCCGGTTCGACCCCACAGTGTACCCTCGAACCGATTTCCGAGCAGGTTTCCAACCCTAAATTTCCCCCTCTCCCACCATTTTCACCCCACCGCAACCGGTTCTTGACTGATCCAATCCACCTTTTTTTGGTAGTCTATTACCGAAATCAAGTACCGAGACCGCCTACGTCAATCGACTACCCCAATCACCCACCGACCTGCCGTCGCAAATCAACGCAGGCAGGTGACTTGAAAGGTCACTATCCTGATGATGTCCTCAAAGCGTTTCCTAAAAGCCGCTTTTGAGACTATGTTGGGAAACGACTAGCGGTGATGCTCGGTTACCGTTGAGTTGATTGGAAAACATCGAAGGCTAGGGGGTCTGGCCTAGGCGATTTACCATTTTGACAATTTACCAATTCAGGTCATTTACCAATTCAGGTCACTTAATCTTGGAGATTCAATTTATGCGATCTAGCCTCCGACTCCGTTCCCTCGTTCGCCGTACAAGCCCGCTGCTGCTTGCAGCAATTGTTGCGGGATTCGTTACACCCAACCTCTCGTTGGCCCAAGACACACCGTCGAAACCAGCAGCCGAAGCCAAGGGCGAAGCGCTGAAGCTGGCAGGTGGCAAAGTCGTCGTTGAAAAACCAGCCTCCTGGAAAACCGTCCCACCCAAGTCGAACATTATCGAATACGAATTCCGCGCACCTGCCGAAGGTGAAGACACTTCACGCGTGACAATCATGAGTGCTTCGGGCGGAATCGAAGCCAACATCACACGTTGGATCGGCCAATTCGATGGACTGAAAAAGTCCGATGCAAAGATCGAGAAGAAGGAAATCGGCAAGACGATCGCACACATCGTCGAACTTGAAGGGACTTACAAGGAATCGATGGGTGGTGGTCCTTTCGCTCCCGGCCCGATGAAGAAGATTGAAAACCACGCCATGCTCGGCGTGATCCTCGAACTCGACACCGGTGATACCGTCTTTATCAAAATGACCGGCCCCAAGAAAATTGTCGCCGGGGAACGAGAGGCCTTCATCAAGATGATCGACGCCCTCAAGAACAACTAAACCCGTCAGCGATCCGAATGTGATTAAGCGACATCAACCTCGCCCGTTAAACGGCGAGGTTTTCTTTTTGCCCCTTTCCTAACATCTCCTCGTTCGTAAAGGTAAGGGCTACATAAAACCGGTATAGCAGCGGCACCATGAGCAAGACCAACAACGTCGAGGCGATTAGTCCAAAAGCCAAACTTGTAGCCATCGGAATCAACGCTTGAGCCTGGAATGATTTCTCTAGCAACATCGGCAGCAGCCCAGCCACGGTCGTTACACTCGTCAAGAACACGGCTCTCAATCGCCGGGAACCTGCCGTCACAATCGCCTCCACCGGCGGCATTCCTTGACGGACGCATTGATTGATAAAGTCCACCAAGACGATGGAATCGTTTACCACAACGCCCGCGAGGGTCACCATGCCAAACATGCTGAAGAGTGTCAGAGGCAAGCCCATCAATGCGTGTCCAAAAATCGCACCGACCATACCGAATGGGACAATCGCCAAAACAATCCAAGGTTGCAGATAAGAACGGAACTCAAAAACCAGGAGCAAGTACATTGCGGCCATCGCTACAGAGAACCCAATCGCCAAGCTCATGAACGACTCGCGAGTCTCTTCCTGTTGCCCCTCCCATCGGAATCGTAGGGCTGGATACTTCGTACGAAACTCTTCTTCAAGTGACTTGCGCAAATCAGCAGCAATCGTCGATGCGTTCGCTTTTGTTGTATCAAGCTCAGATGAAACGGTAATCGACCGCATCTGATCGAGACGGTTGATCTCCGAGTACCCCTGAGTCACTTTGATTTCCGCCAATTCAGCAATCGGACGATCGATCCCATCGGGACTGCGAACTCGTAAATCTTGAAAGTCCGCCAACGATCGGCGTTCATCCAAGGGGTGCCGAACCATCAACTTGACTTCGTGCCTCCCCCGCTGCAACCTCATCACCTCTGAACCATAATAAGCGCTACGAATCGCTTCGCTGAGTTCGTCTTGCTTTACCCCCAACGACTTGGCTTGGTCGCGGATCGTGAACTGAAACTCCGTCTTGCCGGGGTTCGAATCGTCCCGGATATCGTAGACCCCGTCGTAAGTGGATAACTTGGCTTTCGCCTCCTCTACGGCTGCTTCAAGCTCCCGAACATTTTCTCTTGGAGCCAAAATCTTGAACTCCAAAGGCTTTCCCCCCGGACCGATATTTGCAGATTGAAAATTGACTCGCTCCGCTCCTGGAAACACACCAGCTTCATCTCGCCACCAACGAATAAGCTGCTCACTGGTAACATTTCTCAAGGTTGCATCATGGATCTCAGCCTTTACTTGCGCAACGTGCGAACCGGAAACACGATCACCCGCCCCCTGATTCCCAGATTCCGCCGAACCAATTTGAAGGAACGTTAATCGAACCGGACCTCGCGGGGAACTAGAATCTGCCGGTGCTGGAGTCTTCGACGTCCCCGCTTGTCGCTCTTCATCATCAATGCGCTCCGAGATTCGCCGTAACGCTTGCTCCATACGGCGTGCAGCACTTGTAGTTACGTCTGCCGGCGTTCCATCCGGGTAGATCACCTGCCCGACGATCGTCTTACCATCAAGACTCGGAAAGAATTCGAAAGGCACTGCGCCAGATCGCACCAGCCCCACCGCAAAACATACGACGGAAAACCCCAATGCCACGGGCAATAAAGGATACTTTAAGAACGACCTGAGCAACCGTCCATAAAACTGCTCTCCAAACCAATCAAGAATACGGTTATTGAATGTCGAGATCGGATCAAGCAGTTTTTCAAGTTGCGAAATGGGCAGCATCAGGTAATAGCGGAGTTTCTCAACGAAAGACTTCGGTTTGTGCTCCTCATGCGAAAGGTGACCAGGCAATGCGACCGAAGCCTCGATCAGCGAGATGGTTATCATCAAAATAATGGCAACCGGCATGATGGCAATGAACTTACCCATGACCCCCGAAACGTAAAACAACGGCAGAAACGCTATCACCGTAGTGGCAACGCTGGAAAAAACGCTCGGTAAAACTTCCGACGCCCCATCGATCGCTGCTTGTAAATTCGATTTTCCCATCGCCCGGTGCGCAAAGATATTTTCACCGATCACAATCCCATCATCGACCACAATCCCCACCGCCATCAAAAACGCAAACATCGACAACATGTTCAGCGTCTCACCCATTACATAGAGCCCGATTCCAGCCCCAAGCACACTGATGGGAATACCCATCGCTACCCAAAAAGCCAATCTCAGATTGAGGAATAAAGCTAACAACAAGAAGACGATCAAACCTCCTTGAAGCCCATTCTCTCGAAGCATGCGAATCCGATCGCGAACATCGACACTCTCATCACCCCACGCAACCAATGAATACCCATCCGGTACCGGAAACTCAGCAACCGCCTTCTGAACTTCATCAGAAATATTGAGCAAATCTTCACTGCTTGTGCGCTCGATGGTGATCACCAACGCCGGTCGACCATTGATCTCATTCAATGCTGCTACATCGTCAAACTCGTCGCGAACAACTCCAATATCCCCCACACTGAGAATCACTCCGTTGGTCTGCGTGATCAAAGGTAACTTGGCAATGTCCTCACCAATTTCCCGCTTGTTCTTACCACGCAACAAGATCTCCTGACCGTCACTTCGGATTTGACCCGACGGCAACTCCATGTTCTCCTTGCGAAGAATACTCGCCACTTGCGATAACGTCAGACCATATTGACGCAGCGTATCTTCGCTTATCTCAACATCTATTTGGAAGGGTTTAACATTTACAACCTGTGCTTGTGAAACGTTCGGAAGCTCGATCAATCGATCGCGCACGGACTCGGCAAAATTGCGCAAACGCTGCTCGGTTTGGGCATCCCCATCCTTTGGACCAAGCACCGCTACGCTAATCGCTGGCGTTCGAAACGTAACTTGCTCAACCGTCGGCTTCTCACTGCGTTCTGGAAAAAAGACCGAGATCCGATCCACTGCGGATCGAACTTCAGAAAGAACCTTTTGAACATCCTTAACATTCGGCTCTAGCTGTACGAGGGTAAAACCGGATCCCTCTCGGCAAATGCTCGTAAGCTTCTTGATCCCCGATAGCGATTGAACTGACTCCTCGATCTTCTGACATATCCCGCTCTCCACCTCGTCTGGGGTCGCGCCAGGATATGGAACGGAGACCAAAATCACTTCCAACTGAAACTCTGGAAATGTCTCTCGCCGCATTCCAAAAAAGCTTGCTAATCCACCGATCAAAATCGCCACAATGAGGAAGTTTATCCCCGCCATATGCTTGACCGCCCAACGCACTATTCCATTCATGGCTGACTCCCCAATACTTGCTTCGGAGCTTTCGCTTGATCCGTTCCATCCCCGATCAGATTCGCTAAGGGGGTTGTTACTAAACTAACCCCCGGGGCAATTCCCTCAATCGCCTCGGCCACCCAGAACTCTTTGTTATCCAAATCGGGAACCCTAACTAAACTGATGGTCTTAATTCCTGAAACAACTTTCACTCGCCCAACCGTCCAATCCACAATCTTGGGTAACGCTTGCGCCGCCTCCGTACTCATCGACTCACTGATTTTCTTCGTGCTCAATAAGCTCTCGTCCGCCTCAAACGCCCAAACTTGCCCACCCGGTCGTACTGCTAGCTTTGGAAGCAACACTAACGCTCGCTTGGGCTGCGTTTGAATCTTTACATCTACGAACATGCCTCTTACCAGTGCCGGCAAGCCACCGTTACCCTCTTCACTGATAGGCTGCCCATTGCGCTTCACATCACGAGGATTGTCGACCATCACCCTCACCGGCACCGTTCGACTCTGAGCATCTAAACCGATGCCCTCATAACGACTCAAATGCCCTCGCCATTGATAAGTCAAATCCTCTCGCCCCGCTACCTCATACGAAATCTCAACAGGAGTAGGGGGCAATTCATAACTCGACGCCCTCATGACTTGCGACGATGGTTCGCCTGCTGGTGAAGCGTTAAGCTGATCGAGCACAAGCAACAACTGGTCGGTTCGAAGATTGCAACTGACTTCCACCCGCTCGGTATCCTCGACGACAAACAACTTGTCCCCTCGTTGCACATAAGAATCTTCCTGCACCGATTCACTAACGATCACTCCTGCTATCGGAGACTTGATCTCGGATCGATCCAAATTCGTCTGCGCTTGGGTCAATTGAGTATCAGCAAGCCGCTCTGCTAACTCGATCCGCCTGCGCCGTGTCTCCAAAAGTTGCAACTGGTTCTGAAGGGTGACAACTTGATTTGTTGCAGCAAGCCGCTGCCGCCTGGCTTGATCCTGCTCGGTCTCACTCGCAAACCCCGCTGGAAGAGATTCAAGCCGCTTGATTTCTTTCTCTTGCAATCCAAGCTCCTCTTCGGCCAGAACCAAAGAACGCTTGATGTTCGAAAGCTCTTGATCAAGCTCCCTCTGTTGCGCGTACTCCGATTCTTTGAGTGCAGTTAATCGCTCGACCTCCAATTCGTAATCCTTTGGATTGAGTCGAAACAGCACGTCCCCTGCATGCACGTATTTGCCAATCTGACATTGATCGCTCTTATAGACAACCCGTCCAGAGACCTCCGCCGCAATAGTTAGTTGACGATACGGAACAACCGTCCCAGACAAACTGATATCGAGCGACTCTAACCCCCTAAACGACTCGGCTTGCTCCGTGCTGACAATCGGCAATCGATTCAGATAAATCCGAGGATCCGATGGGTCCTCGGATACCTGTTTGGGTACCTGCGTACCTAGCTTCTGGTAAACCGCCACACCGGCGAATGCTATTACCACCGGAAGAAACAGGCCAATAATCCACCCCAACAGGGGATTGGTTTTTTGAGATGTCATGAATTTGAGTCGCTCTTGGAAAGTCACTGACTGGAGCGTTCCATAGTAGTAAGCTTGTTGAATTTTCCCAGGTGTTATGAGCCACTAAATGCAAAGACGCACGGGTATTGATCCCGCGCGTCTTGTTTTCTCAATTTATTTAGAGTTAATTAGCCCATAGCAAAGTCTTAGACTTCGTATCCTGCGCGATATGCCGGCTTGATCATGGAATCGAATTCGCTCGTTCCCTTGACCTTGAGATTCGCCGAATCCCATTCAAGTTTCGCACTGGAAACTTGCTCACCGGATTCCTTGGTCTTGCCCGCTGCCCAAACAGCAAGGTTACCGAGAAGAATCACTTCGGTCATCTTGCCAGCGTAGTTGGCGAAGTTCGACCAAGTTGGCTTGCCGGTCTTGATGGCGATCGCAAATTCCTTGAAGTGACCTGGGCTTCGCTCGAAGTCGACTTCTTTGTCTTCGACGCCGGTAAAGAAGCATTCTGCGCCGTAGTCGTTCGGCGAATACATCTTGCCCTTATCGCCAAGGATCAACAGACCGCTATCGCTTCGCTTGCGTCCATCAAGCAACTCAGGATCAACCTTGTTACCTCCGTCATACCAAGTCATCTTGATAGGAGGTCGCTTGTCGGTTGCAGCGAATTCGAAAATGATCTTCGAAGAACCTGGGAAGGTCTCTCCGTTGTGGCCAGTCGTGGTCGCTTGAACACTGACAGGATTGTTAAGTTCGCAGCCAGCGAAAGCGACGTTCAAGGTATGGCAAGCCATATCGCCCAGGGCGCCGGTGCCAAATGCCCAGAAACCACGCCACTTGAAGGGATGGTAAGCAGCATTGTACGGACGCATTTCGACCGGGCCGATGAATTCATCCCAGTGAAGATTCGCTGGAACTGGTTGCTCTTCAGGACGTGGAATTCCTTGAGGCCATACAGGACGATTCGTCCAAATGTGAATCTCTTTCACGTTACCCAAAATGCCGTTCTTGAGCTTGGCAGCCGCAGAACGCAAACCCGAGCTCTCCGAACCTTGATTACCCATCTGAGTTGCAGCCTTCGAGCTTGCTGCAAGTTCAGCAATACGTCGCGCTTCCCAAATCGTACGTGTCAACGGCTTCTGCGTGTAGCAAGCCTTACCCATTTTCAGAGCCATCGCAGTGGCAACAGCGTGGGTATGATCCGGGGTGCTGACGGTGACCGCATCGATGTCTTTGCCGACTTTGTCAAGCATCTTGCGGAAGTCATGGAAGGTTTGTGCATCTTCAAAGTCTTCGTCCTTCTTGCGTTCGCCGAGAGTGTTCTCATCGACATCGCAAATCGCGACGATCTTTCCATTGTTTGCGGCATCTTTTGAATCGCTCGAACCCTTACCGCCAACGCCGATACATGCGAAACGGATTTCTTCTAAGGCTGAACGGCTCTGTTTTGGTGCAATCCCCCCAGCAACCCAATATCCTGCCGATACGGCGGTGGTGGTCTGGAGAAAACGGCGACGATTGTTATTGGTCATGGCAACTCGTGCAGTGGATGTGAGGAAATAAAAAAATGTCGGATGGCAATTCAGATCGCCACCCCAACCGTACAGATTACCCGAAGGGTGCACGGAATACAAATTCTATAGGAAATCCCGATTGTCCGGTTGATACCGATTTGAAGCTTTACGTTGGGTTTCCCTCGATTTTCCCAAAAAACCCACGGACCATGGCTGATTTTCTTCCCCCCATCCACCCGACACTTCCCAAAGCGCACCCTTTTGAAGTGCTCTAACACCGATCGGACCGCGGCAAATTTGCCAGCCAAGTCGCCGGCTCAGCCAACTCGGTGAAAACACCCACGAATAGCATCGAAAACAAATAAGGTATCCAACTATGTTCCTGCGACCGAGCAATCTGTATCGCGCTTTCTTCTGCGCAATGGGACTTGTGATGATTATCGTCGGTCTCGAATGCCTAGCCATCGATAGCGCCATGCTCTCCCCCGGGATCCTCGAAGACGCCCGCGCCATGGGAGCCGAAAACAACACTTGGTTCAACTCCCAACCAGCACTGCCCCAAGGTCGTATCTTCCGTCCGAAGGATTGGTTTCCTTGGTCGATGCTCGCAGCCGGTAGCATCGTTGCAATTTACTCTCAAGCCGTCCGCGCGGTCTCATAGATTCATGGGGGTTTAGGCAGCCTCGCATGCCTACCCGACTATTGGCGGGTACCAACAAATGACGGGGAGCGATCAAGGCAACACATTCGCCACGCTAGGAGGGTTCGATTCGGTTCGCCCATTGGATATACTTCGCTATCGCGATCATGCTCATCTCTGCAATGATCGAAGTAATCCGCATCACTATGGTTGCCAAAAGGGCGATTGGCTGAGGAACGATCGTCGCGAGGATCCATGTAGAAGCGACCTCTCTTGCGACTGCTCCCCCTGGCAACATCGATACGAAACCAGCTAATGCCCCGAGGCTAACGCTCGCGACGCACACCGTCCAACCATGAAGACTCCAAACCTCACCTGAGAGCGAATCGGGAATCAGCCCACCACTTCCTATCTCTCGCATGCTCGCCTCGTATGCGCTCCCCAGTGCGAGCAATACGACCCACAACGCTGTGCCTTGTAGTAACCAACCAACAAGCCCCGCGCACACAGTCCTGAGCATCATCCTTCCGTCAATCGCTTCGGCAATCCTCGGAGGCATCTTACCGATCCGACTCTTGGCAACACGATGCACTACCCAACGAAACGAATGAGGCATCAAGGCCAAAATCGCGAATGGGATACAAGCCCACGCAGCGAACTTGATCCAAGCAGGTACGTTGACGACAACGATCAGACACGCCCCAAGAATCGCACCGGTTGCAATACCGGTCAACGTTTCGATGAATACACTGACAACCGCAGGTCGGGCCGCTACCCCATGCCGATGCAACTCCCCAACTCGCAATACCACCGCCATCGCCTTGCCCGGAACATACTTGCCGAAATGCCCTAGAAAATATGCGTAGAACGAATTGGGCCAGGATACATTTTGACCAAAGTCCCCCACGATGCGTTGCCAAGCGAAACAAGCTGGTAGTAATGCCAACATTCCGCACGGAATACTCCATGCAAAAACCCACCAATCCACCGCCCTCCAGTCCAATTCAAGCCCCGAGCCTGCAACTTGCCGCCAAGCGTTCCGAAGAGTTAAAAATAAAAAGTAACCCACGATTCCCAAGATCGCTAACCGCAACACGAAAGCCCTAAAGTGCTTGCTGCGCCATCCCTTTTTTGCGATCTCAGTACCATTACCGGTACTATTACCATTACCAGTACCCGTTCCTTGCGGTTGATGCACTAATCCATACCTCGTGTTAAAATCCCGAACATCTTACTGACCGTTCCCTAAGTAATTCCTGAGTATTTCCTGAACATAGCGGCACCCGGCCTGCTTGGAGCTTACGCAATTGGCACGCTACATATCCTTCGCCGTTCTCCTCGCAATTCTTGTTCTCATTGGAGTCCTATTCTACAAGGTGATGATCGGGTTTTTTATCCCTGTTTTCATCGCTGTGGTATTAGTTGTCGTATTCCAACCACTACATCGCTGGGTTCTCAAGAAAGTCAAAGGCAAACCCCACCTTGCCGCAACCCTTACCACCGCATTGATTGCCGGTAGCGTCTTGGTCCCAACCGGCATCATCCTCGGACTCGCAGCAGTTCAAGGTATTCGCTTGCTCGATGACCTCAACGAATCGAACATCCGTGTCGGCCTTAGTCGCTTTCGATCAAACCCCTACGTGAACCTTGAATCACCCGCAGCCAACCAATTGCGCAGCATCGATGCAAAAGTTCGCGAGATCCAAGAAGTCGTCTCCAGCGCTACGAATTACGCCGAAGTCACCGACACGCGAGGACGACTCGCTGGTGATATCGCGGAAATCCGAACGCGACTGACCGAGATCCCAAACTCCATCCTCGAGTTCTACCAAGGCAAAGCTCACTTTGCTGCCGCCGATTTAGAACAAAAGCAGTTTGTCGACCAACTCTTCGCGAAAGCCTTCTCCGAAACCATCGACCTGAGCTCAAGCATCCTCTCCTCGAACCGCACACCGAACGCTCTACCCTTGGGTAATAAAGAATCGCAGCAAACCCAGGCCGAAGCCCAACAATCGCAACAAGAGTCACAACAACAAATACAACACCTTTGGGAAGAAGCTGGCACACTCAAAGCCCGAATCGTACGATCCAATGAAGTTCCAGATCAACTGAACAATCGTATTACGGAAGCTCGCCCGGCAATGATCGACCAACTCGTCGAATCACAACTGCTGACCGCGAAACTCAACCAAGCCCTCGACCGACTTGAGCCTTCTGACTTGGGGAACTTGGCAAATCTCCAAGACTCGATCTGGAAACTACAAAGTGATTGGGACAGCGCCCGCGAAAGCTTCCTCGGTGGACGTTTTACCTCGGTCCTCAAGGACATCGCGAACCCCTCGCCTGAACAAGTCAAAGGAACAATCGATAACGCATTCGCTTACATCCAACCAAAACTACTTAGTTTCGGAGGCGGCTCTGTAGCCTTCGTCGTCAAATTACTCGTCGGAATTACCGTGCTGCTCGTCGCTCTGTATTTCTTCCTTGTCGATGGCCCGGGCATGATCCGAACCCTGATGGAACTGAGCCCCTTGGATGATCGATACGAAGCTGAATTACTCTCTGAATTCGATCAAACATCCCGCGCAATAGTACTTGCCACTATCCTCTCGGCGGTCGCCCAAGGGCTCTCGGCCGGTCTGGCTTATTTCTTTCTCGGTGCACCATCTGCCTTTCTGCTAACAGCTCTTACGATGGTCTGTGCACTGATCCCTTTCATCGGTACTGCAATCGTCTGGGTTCCAGCGGCTCTCTATATGGCGGTCTACCAAGACCGAGTTCCGCAAGCAATTGCATTGGCCATCTATGCACTACTTATCGTTGGTACCATCGACAACTTTATTAAGATGCTGATCCTTCATGGCCAACGCCAACTGCACCCACTCCTGGCCCTCCTAAGTGTGCTCGGTGGGATCCAAGCTCTCGGCCCAATCGGGATACTCATCGGCCCTCTGGCCGTAACATTACTTCAAACCACCTTGAGCATCTTCCGACGCGAAGTGATCGAATTGAACAGTGCCCCTGTGGAACCGAACACTGCACAATCAACTAACACTGCACAATCAACTAACACTGCGTCATCGACTGACACTGCCGCACCGAATCAACCGAACGAAACACCCAACAGCAACCCGAACTCAACGCCGCAATAACATGCCATGCAACTTGGTCTTAAATCCTAGTCGATGAAGAATTCGACTATGTATCGCATCCTGCGGATCGATGACTACTTGGACCACTTGCTTTCTTTCGAGCTGAAGTTGCCGCAAACTCTCACTGATCAAGTAAACCCATTGCTCAGTGCGCAATTCATTGTCTTCAATGATAGGCAAAGTTAGCCTAGCGATTCCTGGATCTATCCCAGGAAGCGACATCTCGGGATACCAAACCGTAAGCTGCAATTCCGCTCGGTTTGGGGCTCCGCAAGTCAACTGATAGACGATCCGCTCGCAATGACCGTAGATGACGTTCTCCCACCAGTTCGGGCGATCTTGTTCGATAATCCTGCTGACGGTACTGGTGCGATGGATCCCCATCTGCACGCGATCCATCGGAGGACGAAATCGAGATACAACCAACTCCCTGCACTCTGTCGCTCGGTAAGGTTCGAAGCCGGCTTGTCGCATCCAAGCATGCAACCTTGTATCGTTCGAATCGACTCCAAGCAATCCATCACCTTCTGCAACACCGTGATAATAAATGCTCTCATCGAATGCACCTAAGCCACAGCAATGCGCTTGCTCGCTGACTCGGCCCTCGAGCATAGCCACTTCAAGCAATTGACTTGCAACATGCGCTTCGTCATCTCCCGGTGCAACACACAGGCGATGAACGAGCAACGAGCTTTGTCCTAGCCCCTTCGCTTCGGGATTACACCCAAAATGGATCCAGCCCAACGCATCGCCAGTGACTTCGTCGATCGCTATCTGAAGTTCGCTGTATCGAAAATAAGGTTTCGAGAGAATACATTGGTCAAAGACGAGTGGCAGACATTGGGACTTTGAACCGTAAGCCTTATGGTGGGCTTCCCAAATTTTTGAGAGTCTGAGCGTATCGGTGTTTTGGAAAGGCCGAATGCTCCGCACGCCGCTACCCCAAGACCGGTGGAACGCGGAAAGAGGCCTCGTCATGGGCGGGAGCGTTCTGCAACACTTCCTCCTGCGAGAGAGATGGTCCGACTATATCATCGGCAAGCACATCAGAAAGTTCGATGGCATGTACCATCGGTTCAACCCCAGAGGTATCGACTTCGCGCAGCTGATCGACCATCTGCAGAATCTTCGACAGATCGCGCTCGACACCCTCGACCGCGTCTTCCGCGATCCGAAGCTTGGCGAGTTTCGCCAAGCGGTAAACATCCTCTGCCCGAATCGACATCGGTGAAGACTATTTCGTTGGCAACGAGAATGGCTTGGTACGAACCGCCTTGCGGATTCGACCCGATCGAATGCACTGAGTGCATACTCGCATCGTCCTGACTTCACCGCTAGGCAACGAAGCTTTGATGTTCTGGAGATTAGGAAGGAAACGACGACGAGTGATCCCGGTAATCTTCGTACCAACACCACCCAAGTACTTCGCCTTACCCCGCGTCTCGATCATGTTCCCAACTTGAGGGGCTTTTCCGCAAACTTCACAAGCTCTTGCCATGTCACAACCATCCATCAATGATGTAGTTAGAATCTCGACCGAAACCTCGGAATCGCCGACGTCTGGACAAACCACAACCCGGTGCACCGAAACTTCGAGGGGCCAAAAACTTTGGCCAGCTTCTCTAGCCAAAAATAGGGAACCCAAAAAATAGGGAAGGAAGAGTATAGCCGTCTGCCATGGTGAATCAACGTCAAATCCACGAATCAACGTCAAATCCACTTTTACATACAAAACCGACTTGCAACGATTTCCTTGCTCAACACCCGGTCGAGGTTGCCGAAAGCCTCCCAAATGACTACACTGCGCTTTTGAACTGGGCTTTCGACACCTTAAATATCCATCGGAAAAAGACTTGCGCACCAAATCGCACGCTTTTTCGACCTTCGGGTGAGCTGTTGGAAGCCATCTACGGAACAGAACGTGGAAAACCCGGTCCATGCAATCCCAAAAAATTACCCGCGAATTCTCTAGCGTCGTCGAAGCGGCGGGCAATCTTGCCCTCGCCGTCAACGCCGATGCCATGCTTTTCCTCGTCGATGGGGCGATCGACTGGGAACGCCTCCGGGAACTTGTCCCACCAGAAGTCACAAAAATTCTAGTGGCAGCCGATCTCGAGGAAGACGTAGAAGCCGCATCAGGCTTTGGTCTGATCCCCATCACGCTCAACAAAGAAGACGCCCCGCTGCTCGAGCGACTCCAACATGCCCTGCTCGAAGGGGTCGCCGACGAACATCTAGCCGGCCAAAGCGAAGTTGTCGCCGTCTACTGCGGCTTCGAAGCGAACCGAATGGACTCGATCTCCATCATCAAACTCGATGAACGGATGAGGCGATTCACCAGTCGAGACCTTCAACGCCTCGAAACAGCCGTCCCTCTGAACAACCTCAAAGTCGTCATCGATCTAGCTGTTCAAATCGGACGCGAAGGCCGTGAAGGAAAGAAAGTCGGAACCCTGTTCGTTATCGGTGATACACGCAAAGTTCTCACCCATTGCAAGGATAGCGGTTTCGATCCACTCAAAGGCTACAGCCGAAAAAACCGCACCCTCCACGACCCACGCGTCCGTGAAGACATCAAAGAAATCGCACAAATGGACGGCGGTTTTATCGTCTCCCCCGACGGAGTCGTCGAACGCTCTCGCCAAATCATCGAAGTCCTCCACGAGAACCTTCAACTTTCCAAAGGACTCGGTTCGCGACACTGGGCCGCCGCTGGGATCACCCAACGCACCAAAGCTATCGCAATCGTCGTCAGCCAATCGAGCGGAACCGTTCGTGTCTATCAAAACGGACACCTCGTCCTGCGAATCGAACCTATGGAACACGCCATTAAATGGCAAGAGTTCAACTATGAACCTCCTCCGAACGAAGCCTCGGACTAATCGATGAGCCATCCACAATTCCCACCAAGGGTCGTGGTCGTCACCGGCGCGAGTAGCGGAATCGGCCAAGCAATCGCTTTGGAATTTGCTCATCGCGGTTGCTCCGTGATCGTCCACGGACGCCGAAACTTGCATGGTCTTGCAGCCACCGCAAAACTCTGCCGCAGCCCCTTAGCTATCGCCGCCGATCTCTCGCAATCCTCAAGCCTCTATTCCCTAGCCAACGCAGCCTTCAGCCGCTTCGGCTACGTCGACGTCTGGATTCACGCCGCCGGTGCAGACGTGCTTACAGGAACCGCAAAATCGTGGTCCTTCGAAAAGAAACTTCAAACACTATGGGATATCGACGTCAGAGCGATGAGCCTCCTGAGCCGCTGCGTAGCCGCTCGACAAATTCAACAATCCTCTCCCCATAGCACCCTCCCCTCGATGATCCACATCGGCTGGGATCAAGCCGAAGCGGGGATGGAAGGCGACAGCGGACAATACTTCTGCGCTGTAAAAGCCGCAGTGGCCGCGTTCTCGAAAAGCCTTGCAAAATCCTTTGCACCAAAGCTCCGCGTCAACTGCATACAACCCGGCTGGGTGCAAACCCAATGGGGCCAATCAACTTCACCCGAATGGAATCAACGGGCCGAAAATGAATCGCTTCTCGCAAAGTGGGGCTCCCCACAAGATATCGCTAAACTCGCCGCAGCGATAAGCTTAGGTGATGGTGAGTTTATCAACGGACAGTCCATCGCAATCAACGGAGGTTGGCACGGCGGACCCCCGATCGTGCGAAGCCAAGTATCCTCCGACCCCATCCCTCCTCCATAATTTCAAACTCGCCAATTTCAAACTCGCCACCGATTAAACCAACCGATTAAACCAATCGATCCGTGCGACTGTCCCATTCGTCGCAAATTCCACCTCCGTAAGACGATCACTTGCAAGTGATAAATCAATCATTTGCTGTATACTTTCCTCCCATCGTGCTTTGCACGGATTGTGTATCGTGCCCTGCACGGATTGTGTATCGTGCTTTGCACGGATTGTGTATCGTGCCTTGCACGGATTGTGTCGTGCACGGAAATCCACCAACTCCGCACCTTGCACAGCTATCCTCTAACTCCCTCCCATCACAGCGCATTCCATGGCTCCCATCCGCCGTCTCCTCGCAGCAAACCGAAGCGAAATCGCGATCCGTATCTTCCGAAGCGCACACGAACTCGGAATCCGCACGGTCGCCTTGTACTCCCATGAAGATCGATTCGCATTGCACCGCTTCAAAGCCGACGAAGCCTATCCGATCGGGAAAGCCGGAGAGCCAATCCGCTCCTATCTAGACATCCCTGGTATCGTCAACCTGTGCCTTGAGAACAACATTGATGCCGTCCACCCCGGATACGGGTTCCTCTCCGAGAACTCGCAGTTCGCTCGCGCTCTGCGCGACGCGGGTATCATGTTCATCGGCCCGAGCAACGAAGCCCTCGATCTGCTAGGAGATAAAGTCGCTGCAAGAGAAATCGCCAAACAAGTCGGTGTCCCTGTTCTCGACGGCTCTGCGGCCGCAGTAGTAAGCCTCCAAGAAGCCACAGAACTCGCCAGGAAAATGACTTACCCAATCATGCTCAAAGCCTCCAAAGGGGGTGGAGGACGCGGAATGAGAGTCGTTGAATCCGAAGACCAACTGGCAAGCAATCTCGAACAAGCACAACGCGAAGCGAAAAACGCTTTCGGTAGCGACGAAGTCTTCCTCGAAAAACTCGTCGGACGCGCACGGCACATCGAAGTCCAAATCCTCGGCGATCAACACGGGAACATCATTCACCTCCACGAGCGCGATTGCTCCGTTCAACGAAGACACCAAAAAGTTGTCGAAATCGCCCCCGCTCCAAATCTCTCCAAACAAGTCGCCTCAGAGCTACACGAAGCCGCATTAGCTATCGCCCGAAAAGTTGGCTACTACTGCGCCGGAACCGTTGAGTTCCTCCTCGATACCGAATCGAACAAGTTCTATTTCATCGAAGTCAATCCGCGGATCCAAGTCGAACATACCGTCACCGAAGAAGTAACCGGTATCGACTTGATCCGATCTCAAATCCAAGTCTCTTGCGGCGGTAAACTCGGTGACCAATCCCTCGGACTCCCAGCACAAAACGAAGTTCAAGTCGTTGGCTCGGCAATCCAATGTCGCGTTACAACCGAAGACCCATCGAACCAATTCCGACCTGACTACGGTCGAATCACCCACTACCGAAGCGCCGGCGGACTCGGCATCCGCCTCGATGCGGGTAGCGCCTTCAGCGGTGCTGTCGTCAATCCGTTCTACGACTCCCTGTTGGTAAAAGTCACCGCCCGCGGTCGCAATCTCGGCGAAGCATCCGGTCGGATGGAACGCTGCCTTCAAGAATTCCGAATCCGTGGTGTGAAAACGAACATCCCGTTCTTGATCTCCCTAATCACCCACCCGACTTTCCAAGCCGGTGATGCGACGACTCGGATGATCGATAAAACGCCCGAACTGTTCGAATTGCCCAAACGCCGCGACCGAGCGACGCGAGTCCTACGATTCATCGCAGATACGGTCGTCAACGGAAACAAACTCGTTGAAAAATCCAACGTCAAAGTCCGACGAGAACTGGCTGTTGTGCCAAAAGTTCCAGCCACGACGGCTATCCCCGAAGGGTATCGCCAAAAATTCCAGAAACTCGGCGCTCAAGCCTTCTGCCAGTCGATTCGCAATACCAAAGAACTATTGCTGACCGACACCACGATGCGAGATGCCCACCAATCGCTCCTCGCAACTCGAGTGCGAACTTACGACATGCTTCGTATCGCCGATGCTTACGCACGACTCGCACCAGAACTCTTCTCGATGGAAATGTGGGGCGGTGCTACATTCGATACATCCATGCGGTTTCTCAAAGAAAGCCCTTGGCAACGCCTTGCCGATCTCCGAGAACGAATACCGAACACTCTCTTCCAAATGCTCCTTCGCGCTTCGAACGCCGTCGGATACACCAATTACCCAGACAACGTCGTCCAAGCCTTCGTCAAAGAAGCAGCCCAAGCCGGAATCGACATCTTCCGAGTCTTCGATGCTTTGAACTGGGCCGAGAACATGCGTGTTGCCATCGAGGCTGTTGTCGAGTCCGGAATGATCTGCGAAGCGGCCATCTGCTACACCGGAGACATTCTAAACCCCAATCGCCAAAAGTACTCCCTGAAGTACTACGTCGACCTCGCCAAGCAACTGGAAAAGATGGGGGCACATATCCTGGCCATCAAAGACATGGCCGGTCTATGCAAACCCCAAGCCGCGAAAATGCTGGTCGCAGAACTGCGAAAACACATCGGTATTCCTATCCACTTTCATACCCACGATACCGCCGGCATCCAAGCCTCCTCGATCCTCAATGCGGCAGACGAAGGTCTTGAAATCGCCGATGGTGCCCTCGCATCAATGTCCGGTGGAACATCTCAAGTCAACCTCAACACCCTCGTAGAAGCTATCCGCTACTCGCCTCGCGAAAGCCAACTCAAGACTGACGCACTTACCCAACTCTCCGAGTACTGGAAGTCCGTCCGGCAGTTCTATGCACCCTTCGAAGGTGAATCACTTGTCGCCGCAGGGGATCTTTACCAACACGAAATGCCAGGCGGTCAATACACCAACCTCTACCAACAAGCCAAAGCACTAGGGCTCGCGGACCGCTGGGAACAAGTATGCAAGATGTACGCATCTGCAAATGAACTTCTCGGAGATATCGTCAAAGTTACCCCCACAAGCAAAGCGGTCGGTGATCTTGCTCTCTTTATGGTCGCCAACGATCTCTCTGCCCATGACATCGCCAACGGAACCCGTGAACTATCCTTCCCCGGATCCGTTCTCGATCTCGTCGGTGGCATGATGGGACAACCACCCGGTGGATTCCCCGATCAGGTAAAACGCGCCATCTTGCGAAATAACCCCGAAGTGAAAAACAGACCAGGGGAAACCCTCCCAAGCCACGACTTCGATGCAACCGCAAAAGCTCTCGCCGAGAAACTCGGACGCGATCCTAACATGCAAGAGACCGTTACCAGCGCACTGTATCCAAAGGTCTTCGATGAGTTCATCGCCCACGGTAAAGAATATGGGGATGTCTCGCTCTTACCGACTCCTATCTTCTTCTTCGGGCCAACACTCGGTGAGGAATTCTCCGTCGACATCGAATCCGGTAAACGTTTGATTATCAAGTTCCTCGCTGTGGGCGAACCTAGACCTGACGGCGTACGAACCGTTTTCTTCGAACTCAACGGACAGCCTCGCGAAGTCGAAGTCGTCGACAAGTCGATCGAAACGAAAGCTGCAAAACGGACCAAAGCCGATCCGGCCGACCCGACTCATGTCGCCGCCGCAATGCCCGGAATGGTTATCGGTGTCGCTATCGCTGCTGGCAACAAAGTCGCGAAAGGACAGAAACTGCTTTCTCTTGAAGCCATGAAGATGGAAACAGTGATCAATGCCGAACGTGACGGAGAAATCGCCCAACTCCTCGTCTCCTCGGGTAGTCAAGTCGAGGCAGGGGACCTGCTGTTAATCTTGAAATAACGCTCATCACAGCAAGCAGAAATTCCGAACGATGCCAATTGGGTATCGTTCGGGCTCGGTAGTAATCCGTGCGGCCAAGAATCCTTGCTACCTGCTCTTTTGCTACCCGCACTCAACGGGCAGCACTCGCACTCAACGGGCAGTTCCCGGCCGCAGTCAATTCACGGCTCAAATACCGGAGCGTTGGTACAACCCATGCTCCTTGATGTAAATCTCAACCGCGGCAGGTAGCAAATATCGAATGCTACGCCCTTGCTCGATCCGACGCCGTATGTCGCTTGATGAAACCTCTACAGCGGGCAATTCAAGCTTCCTAGACTGAATCTGCTCGATCTCCTCGGCGGTAACTATCCCTTCCAACTCACCCCAGCAAGGCTCAGGCTCTCCACCGCGCCGCGCAACGACCAAGGATACAGAACGCAACAACTCCGCCGGCGATTTCCACTTCTTGAAGTCCTTCAACGAATCTGCTCCAACTAACAAATAATACTTAGCACCTAGCCCATCGATGTCGCCAGAGCCAGTCGGTTGCAACGAGTGGCCAGTCTGTTGCAAAGCATTGACCGTATCGATCGTGTAGCTTACCCCTCCCCGATTTAACTCGATCGGGTCGACTTCGAAATTCGGATTTGCACCAACTGCTAACTTGAGCATCTCCAGCCTGTGCTTGTCACTCGTCGGTTCGTATCCGACCTTAAAT